>NZ_JARDJI010000030.1:0-34696 GCF_039907765.1 Mesorhizobium sp. CC13
GATCGGAAGAGCACACGTCTGAACTCCAGTCCGCCGCCGCCGCCGCCACCGCCGCCGCCGCCGTTGCCGCCGCCGCCGCCGTTACCGCCGCCGCCACCGTTGCCGCCGCCGCCGCCGTTACCGCCGCCGCCGCCGTTACCGCCGCCGCCGCCGTTGCCGCCGCCCTCATTGTCGCTGCCGGTGCCGCCATCGTCATCGCTGCCGGTTCCGGCTACGGCCTGAATCAAAGACGTGGTGATGGGCGGGCATTGAGCCAATTCGTCGGATGACAGTATTTGCCGCCTGTTGAGTGCGATGCAGCAGCGTTCATAGTTGGCGCTGCTGAGCGGCTGGCACTGCTGTGCCGTCATGACCGGCCGCACTTCGGCCAATGCACTTCCACTGAGATAGGTGGACGAGGCCGAGGCCGTGATTAGCAGAAACAATACTTTGGAAAAGCTTCCCTTGATTGCGGACATGGTACTCTCTCCATCAGGAAAGGCGCCGCAACCGCTCCAATCGAACCCCTTCAACCGGTGTTAATTCAAGGTAACAATTTGTTAGCCATGCCGCCTCCTTTCGGGCGGGTCTGTATTTTAGCAACCACTCATTAATCACCCACCGTCATCCTTTCATCCATCTAGCGGGGACTACCACTGTGAAACGCCTTGTCGCGCTGGTCGCGCTCACGACCACGTTTGCCGGAACGTTTGCTGCCTATGCCGGCACATCAATGGAAACCAAGGGCCGGGCCTTCGCGCCGCCGGCCTTCGCGTCGTTCTGCGGCCGCGAACCCGGCCTTTGCAGCACGTCGGGGGGCAAGAAGGTCGTCGCCCTGAAGCCCGGGCTGAGCAGCGAACTCCAGCAGGTGAACCGCGCGGTGAATGCGCGGGTAAAGGAGCGCAGCGACATGGCCAATGTCGGCAAGGACGACGATTGGCGCGTGCCGGCCGCCTATGGCGACTGCGAGGATTTTGCCATCCTCAAGAAGCGCGAGCTGATGAAGCGCGGTTGGCCCGCGTCGGCCCTGCTGCTGACCGTCGCGCGCTACCGCGGCCAGGGCCACACGGTGCTGACGGTTCGCACCAGCGAAGGCGACCTGATCCTCGACAATCTGACGAGTTCGGTGAAGGACTGGTCGCGTACGCCCTACAGCTACTTCGCCCGCCAGGCCCAGGGCAACGGCGGCAGCTGGGAGCGCATCGGCTCGGCCAAGCCGGTCCGCACGACCGCAGCCGAATTCTGAACGGAAGGGCCTGTCGGCCGCTTGCCCGGGGCGCCGTCAGCCCCGGCGCTCGAGCAGGATCGTCGGATTGCCGTGATAGGCAGTCCGGCCGATCTCGCGATAGCCGTTCTTCTCGGCGACGCGCAGCGAGGCACTGTTGCCGGGATCGATGATGCACACGGTGCGTGCGAAGCGGCCGTCTGCCCATTTCACGAAGCCCCCTACGACTTCGCTCGCCAGTCCCTTGCCGTGCATGTCGGCGACGAAGCCCCAGCCGGCCTCGGGCGTTCCCTCGATCGACGGAACCAGATCTCGCTTGAGGTCGTGGAAGCCGCCTTCGCCGACGAAGCGGCCCGTAGCCTTTTCCTCGACCGCCCAGAAGCCGTAGCCGATCAGCGACCACGAGCCGGCATGGCGCAGGAAGCGCTGCCAGCTTTCCTCGCGCGTGCGCGGCTTGGCGATGAAGCGGGTGACGACGGGGTCGGCCCACATCTCCGCATAGGTTTCGAAGTCGTCGAGGCGGTGCGGGCGCAATATGGCGCGCTCGGTCTCGATCACGGGAATGTCGGCGAGGGAATGGGCGGACATGGGACGGCTTCCTGCTTGGTTGGCCGCCTGTAGCACGGCCGGCGGCCAGCTGATCAGGCCAGAGGCCCGGTTCTTTCCCGCCAGCGCTCATTCCAGGAAAGTCGGAAACGCGCTACTGGGCCGCCATCTCGGCTTCGGCCACCTCGACCGGGTCGAGTTCGTCGAGCGGCACCAGCGGCGCCGGCTCGTCGGTCGTCTTTTCCAGCGACTTGCAGATGTCGGCGATGACGCAGCGCCAGCAATCGGGCTTGCGCGCCTTGCAGACATAGCGGCCGTGCAGGATCAGCCAGTGGTGGGCGTGCAGCATGTATTTGGCCGGCACGATCCTGAGCAGGCCCTGCTCGACCTGGTCGGGCGTCTTGCCCGGCGCCAGCCCGATGCGGTTGCCGATGCGCAGGATGTGGGTGTCGACGGCCATCGTATGATGGCCGAAGGCCATGTTGAGCACGACGTTGGCGGTCTTGCGCCCGACCCCCGGCAACTTGGTCAGCAGGTCGCGCTCGTCGGGAACCTCGCCGCCATGGTCGCGGATCAGCGCTTCGGACAGCGCGATCACGTTCTTGGCCTTGTTGCGCCATAGCCCGATGGTGCGGATGTATTCGCCGACGCTGTCCTCGCCGAGGGCCAGCATCTTCTCGGGCGTGTCCGCGACGGCGAACAGCGCGCGCGTCGCCTTGTTCACCCCGGCGTCGGTCGCCTGTGCCGACAGCACGACGGCGACGAGCAGGGTGAAGGCGTTGACATGCTCGAGTTCGCCCTTCGGCGCGGGCCTCTGGACCTGGAAGCGGCGGAAGATCTCGTCGACTTCGGCTGGGCTGTAGAGCGAGCGGCGGCGCGGCGCGCGCCGGGCCGGCTTGGCCGCGGCTGCCTTGCCGCCGTTGGCCTTCGACGCCTTTGGGCTATCTTGGGGCTTGGGGTTTTTCATTGCCCCTCTATAATCAACGGATATGAGCGATACAAACAGCACATTCGCTGCCGACGAGCCCTTCTTCAAGGCGCTGCTCCTGCCGCACCGGTCGCTCGGCCGCACCGGCTTCCTGATTCTCATGGGCGCGCTGACGTTCGGCTGGGTGGTCACCGGGGTGATCTTCCTGAGCTATGGCGCCTGGCCGGTGTTCGGGTTCTTCGGCCTCGATATGGTCGGCGTCTACCTCGCCTTCCGGCTCAACTACCGCGCCGCACGGGCGCGCGAGGAAGTCAGCGTCTCGCGAACCAGCCTGGATATCCTCAAGACCGCGCCCTCCGGCAGATCCGAGCGGTTCCGCTTCAACCCGTTCTGGGCCCGCTTTTCGGTCTCGCGCCATGACGAGATCGGCATCACCGCGATGGCGGTAACCTCGCGCGAGGCAAGCGTCTCCATCGGCGGCTTTCTCAATCCCGACGAACGCGAGAACTTTGCCCGGGCGTTCTCCCGTGCGCTCGCCGTGGCCAAGGCCGGATAGTCAGGCGGAATGAGCAGGAATCGGGTGGGAAACGCCGGCTTGCCACGTGATATTGGCGTTCAAGGAGACACTGCCATGAACGCCCAGACGAACGCTCGGACGAAACTCAGCCCCGTCGCGATGCTGCACCGGGACATCACCCCCGATGGCATCGAATATGAAACCGTGCGCCGGGTGATCGAGAAGATCAGCCTCGACTATCGCGACCAGCCCTCGCTCGAAACGCTGGCCGAGGAGGTCGGCGAAAGTCCGACCGGCCTGCAGAAGCTGTTCAGCCGCTGGGCGGGCCTGTCGCCGAAGGCGTTCCTGCAGGCGGTGACGCTCGACCATGCCCGCCGCCTGCTCGACGAAGGCCTGCCGCTGCTCGAGACCTCGCTGGAGGTGGGCATGTCGGGGCCGGGACGGCTGCACGATCTCTTCGTCACCCACGAGGCGATGTCGCCGGGCGACTACAAGACGCGCGGCGCGGGTCTCACCATCCGCTACGGCTTCCATATCTCGCCCTTCGGCGTGGCGCTCATCATGGTGACCGACCGCGGCCTGGCCGGCCTGTCGTTCAACGACGCCGGCGAGGAGCGCGCTGCCTTCGCCGACATGTCGGGCCGCTGGCCGAACGCCACCTATGTCGAGGACATGGCGGCGACCGCTCCCTATGCCGCGCGCATCTTCGACCCGAGCCGCTGGCGCGCCGACCAGCCGCTGCGGGTGGTGATGATCGGGACGGACTTCCAGGTCCGGGTGTGGGAAGCCTTGCTGAAGATCCCGATGGGCCGGGCCTGCACCTATTCGGCGATCGCCGCCGACATCGGTACGCCCAAGGCGAGCCGCGCGGTCGGGGCAGCCGTCGGCGCCAACCCCCTGTCCTTCGTCGTGCCGTGCCATCGGGCGCTGGGCAAGTCGGGCGCGCTGACCGGCTACCACTGGGGCCTGACGCGCAAGCGCGCCATTCTGGGCTGGGAAGCCGGCCGGATGGCGCGGTAGGCCGGCCGGCGAAACGCTCAGCCGTTCACCACGAAGGCAAGCAGCAGCTGCGGCGCCTGTATCGGCGCCCGCACGATGTTGAGCTGGCCGCGATAGCGCCGTTCGCCCGCGCCGATGACGAAGCCGCTGGAAATGGGGACGCCGTTGTTGCCGTCGAGGCGGGTGAAGATGTCGGCGACGTTGACGTCGAGCGACAGCCGCAGGTCGCGCTGGGCATCCTCGCCGAAGCCGACCGGCAGCTGGCGCCTGACGAGCTGCTGGAATGCCGGATTGAAGGCCAGGATGCGCTTGGCCGAAGACAGTGCGAAAGCGGGGGCGGGGCAGGCGCCGAGGATCGCGTTGATGGTGCGGAGCGAGGCGAGCGCGCCGAGCTCCGCCTTCTGATCGGAGATCCAGCGCAGGCAGGCGACCCGTATCGCCGATGCGAGATTGCTGCTGTCGTCGTTGGCGGTGGCGATCTCTTCGACCATTTCGCCGATGGTGAGCCGGTTGTGCTCGGCGAGTTGCTTGAGCGTGGTCCAGAACAGGCGCTCGAGCCGGATGCCGCGCCGTGTTCCCTGGCGGACGACGACGCGGAAGTCGGTCGCCAGGTCGTCTGCGGAGAAGACGCTGACCGGGGGCGGTATCGGCTGTCTGGCGGTGCTATCGTTCACGCAGGGCCTCGTTGCGTGCCTTGGTGATCGGCTTGAGCAGGTAACTCAGGATGGTCTTGCGGCCGGTGATGATCTCCACCGTGCTGATCATGCCTGGGATGATGGAGTAGGTCTTGCCGTCCTTTTCCAGGGTCGACCGGTCTGTCGACACGCGGACCTGGTAATACGGCTCGCCCGTATTCTGGTCGACGAGGCTGTCGGCGGTGATGTTCTGCACCTTGCCGTCGAGGCCGCCGAAGATCGAGAAGTCGTAGGCCGAGACCTTGATCAGGGCCCTCTGCTCGGGGCGGATGAAGGCCACGTCGCGCGGCGAGACGCGCGCCTCGACGAGCAGCGTGTCGGACGTCGGCACGATGCCGGCCACGACGCCGCCGGGCTGCACGAAAGCGCCGAGCGTGTTGACGTCGAGCGTGTTGACGATGCCGTCCACGGGGGAGCGGATGTCGGTGCGGGCGACGCGGTCGCTGGCGCCGCGGATGGTCTCGTCGACCACCGACAGTTCGGCCAGCGCCTGGGTCAGTTCGTCGAGCGCCTGCTGCCTGAGTTCGAGGCCGAACTCGTCGACCTGCAGCCTGGCTTCGACGATGGCCGCCTCGGTCCGCTTGATGGTTTCGCCGGCGAGCTTGAGCTGGCCGTTGAGGTCGGCCTGCTCGCGGTCGACGCGGATCTGCTCGGTCCGGGCCATGAGGTTGCGCTTGACCATCGAGGTCACCAGCGCGGCCTCCTTCTCGCTGACCGCGATGTTCTCGGTGAGCCGCTGCACATTGGCCTGCGCCTCGCTCAGTTCCTTCTGGCGCTGATCAAGCCGCGACTTGAGCACCGACAGCTTGGTGTCGAAATTCTGCCGCCGCGCGACCAAGAGCTTCTGCTCGTTCTCGCAGATCTCCGGCGCGGTCTCGATCAATTCGTCCGGACAGGCGAGCGGCTCGCCGATCCTGCCCTCCTGTTCCTGCTTGAGCCTGGCGATCCGCGCCTGGAGCGTGCGCGCCTTGGCCTGCTGCTCGCCGAGGCTGGAGGTGCTGACGGTGTTGTCCAGGCGGATGATCAGGTCGTTCTTCTTGACGATCTGGCCGATCTTGACGGCGATTTCCTGCACGACGCCGGCCTCGCTGGCCTGGACGATCTGCGTTTTCGACGCGGGTATGACCTTGCCCTCGCCGCGGGCGATCTCGTCCACCTCGGCAAACGACGCCCAGCCGACGAACGCCGCGAACAACGCACCTATGATCAGCACCGAGGCCGACGCGAACAGCGGCGGCCTGTCTTCCCTGGCTATCATTCCTGCCCCAGTATATTGAACGGGTTCAATATAACCAATCGCCCAGACGTCCGTGCTCAGCCGTTCGGCCGCTGCAGCGCCTGGATGACCTTATCCTTCGGCCCGTCTGCAACTATCCGGCCCTGTTCGACGACAATTAGGCGATCGACGATCTCCAGCATACTATAACGATGCGTCGATATGATCAGTGTCGTCTTGTCGTCGAAGGCGATTTTCAGTTGTTTGATTAACTGCCGCTCCGAAGCCAGGTCCATGGAGCCCGACGGCTCGTCCAGGAAGACGATCTTGGGCTTGGTCAGGAGCAGCCTGGCGATGGCAACCGACTGGCGCTGCCCGCCGGACAGGTTGGTGCCGCGTTCGCCGACATTCATGTCGTAGCCGCGCGGGTGGCGCGACACGAACTCGTCGACGCCGGCCGCCTTGGCGGCCGCGATGATCTCCTCGTCGCTGGCGTCCGGCCGTGCCATGAGGAGATTTTCCTTCACCGTGCCGGAGAAGAGATCGCCGGCCTGGGCGACGATGCCCACTGCGGCTCGCACTTCCGAGGGGTGGTATTGGCGCACGTCGATGCCGTCGAGCAGCAATTCGCCCGACGTCGGCAGGAACAGCCGGCCGATCAGGCGCCCGAAGGTGGTCTTGCCCGAACCGATCCGGCCGATGATGCCGACGCGCTCGCCGGGATTGACCGTCAGGTTGACGCCGGTCAGCACCTGCGCCTCGGTGCCGGGATAGGCGAAGCCGACATTGCGCAGCGACAGCGCCCCGAACCGGATCGGGCGGTTGACGAAGCCGACCGTGTCCGGCCGGTCCTCGGGCTGCTGCATGATGGTGTTCAAGACCTTCAGCGACAGCGTCGCCTGGCGGAAGCGCGAAATGGTGATGGCGAGCTGGCCGAGCGGCGCGACGGCGCGTCCCGACAGCATCACCGCGGCGATGATGGCGCCGGTGGAAACGGCGCCCAGCTCGAAAGCGTAGGCCCCGGCCACGACCAGCGCCACCGTCACCAACTGCTGGATGAACTGTGTGATGTTGGCGGCGGCAGCCGAAAGCTGCTTGATCTTTTCCGACGTGTTGGCGGCATTCTTGGAATGCTCGCGCCACTTGCGCAGCAGATATGCCTCGGCGCGCAGCGACTTGATCGTCTCGACCGTCGAGATCGATTCGATCAGCAGCGCCTGGCGCTGCGAGGCCTCGTTCATCGACGCGGCGACCCGCTTGCCGATGCGGTGCTGCGCGACCAGGCCGATCACGATCGCGGCGATGAAGGCGACGACCGGAACGATGACCAGCCAGCCCGCGACCGCATAGATCACCAGTAGGAAGATGAAGACGAAACCGGTGTCGATGAAGGTGCTGACGGTGTTCGAGGTGAAGAACTCGCGTACGAATTCGTATTGCGACACACGATTGGCATATTCGCCGGTCGAGGCCGGCCGCGAGCTCAGGGACGAATTGAGCACCTTCTCGAACAGCATGTAGGAGATGCGCAGGTCGGCCTTGCGGCCGGCATGGTCGATCAGCGCCGCCCGCGCCGTCTTGAGCAGCAGGTCGAAAAGGATCGCGGTTGAAACGCCCAGCGCCAGCACCCAGAGCGACGAGATCGCCTTGTTGGGCAGGATGCGGTCGTAGACGTTCATGGTGAAGATCGGCGAGGCGATCGCCAGCAGATTGATGAAGATCGCCGCCAGGGCCACCCGCGAATAGGACCGCCAGAAGGCGCCGACGGTGCCGAACAGCCAGTGCTTGCGCTCGATGCGGGCGGCGGTGCCGGCGCTCATCTCCTCGGCGGTGTTGGCGTAGGTGATCGAGAAGCTCGCGCCGCCTTCGATCGCTATGCTCAGCAGTTCATCGCGCGAGATCGAGGTGCGCCCGTCCTCCTGCGGTCCCGTCAGGAATGCCGCGCCTTCGCGCTGCTCGGCCAGAAGCGCTATCGGCAGGCGGTTCTGGCGGAAGATGATGACCGGCAGGTCGAAGCGGCCGCGCGCGAAGTCGCGGTGGTCGAATTCCTCGGTGTCCAGCCCGATCCGTTCGGCGAGATGCCGGATCTCCTGCATCTCGATGCGGGAATCCGAGATCGGGACGCCGGAGAACAGGACAGTCTCTGCGCTCGGGCGGCCCAAATAGGCCGCAACGGCCGAGAAGCACTTCTTGAATGCTTCGGCCGGCGTCTGGATGTGTGCCTGTTGGTTCATGAGCGGCGGGGGCGGCCGTCAGGCTACACCCTACTTCTTTCTGACGGGTGCCAGCAGGTCGAAAGGCAGATCGTTCGCCTGCTGCGACGGTGTCCGTGCATAGGTTTCCGTATCGGCGGTCTCGGGTACGTTGAACTCGCTCCGCGCATAGGCGTCCGCCTGC
The DNA here is from genome assembly GCF_039907765.1 of Mesorhizobium sp. CC13. Classification (NCBI taxonomy): domain Bacteria; kingdom Pseudomonadati; phylum Pseudomonadota; class Alphaproteobacteria; order Hyphomicrobiales; family Phyllobacteriaceae; genus Mesorhizobium; species Mesorhizobium sp. CC13. The sequence continues at coordinate 8,503 of NZ_JARDJI010000030.1, forward strand.
TTGGCCGGCGCGACGTTCATGGTCTTCAGCAACTGGCCGGTCGCGGCGAGCAGCCGGTACTCGGCGAACAGCGAGGCGAAGGCCGCGGTGTTCGACAGTGTCTCGGTGTTGAAGCGGGTGTTCTGCGCGTCGAGCACGTCGAGCAGCGAACGCTGGCCCACCTTGAACTGTTCGCGGTAGGAGGCGACCAGCCGGTCGTTGGCGACGGACTGCTGGCGCAGGGTCTTGGCGAGATCCGCCTGGCGGAAGCGGCGATCCCAGGAAATGCGCACCGCTTCCTCGACTTCGCGCTGCACCTGGTGAAGGGCGAGACGCTGCTCGCTGACGCGGCGGATCTGTTCCTGCTCGTTGGCCTTGTCGATGCCGCCGCGGTAGAGGTTCCAGCGCAGCACCAGGCGGGCCTGCAGGTCGTTGGTGTCCTCCTCGGCGCCGTCAACGTCGTAGCCGACGCGCGCGCGGCCTTCGGCGACGACCTCGGGGCCGTATTTGGCCCGTGCCGCGTCGACCAGTGCCGCGGCGGCGTCGATGTCGCTGTTGGCCATGCTGACGCGCGGATTGTTGCGGCGGGCGATGCCCAGGGCATCGTCGAGCGAGCGGGGCAGGGCCTTGGCCACGGAGCCCGGCTTCGACGCATTGACCAGCGGCTTGCCGACGGTCTTGAAGAACCTGATCTTGGCGGCTTCCAGCTCTTCGGAAGCCTCCTGCACGCGAGCCTTGGCGGCAAACAGCCGTTCCTCGGCCTGCTGCCTGTCGGCGTCGGTCAGCGCGCCGCCCTTGATGCCTTCCTGGATGTCACCGAGGATCGACTGGTGGAAGCCGAGGTTCTTCTTGGCGTCGCCGACGATCTGGGCCTGCAGGATGTATTCGAGATAGTCCTGGACGACCGACAGACCGATGAACTCCGAGCGCTCGAGCACACGGAACGAAGCGCCATCGACGCGCGATGCCTGGCGGCTGAGCTCGGCCCTGCGGGCACCGTTGTCGAACAGCTTCTGGGTGACCACGACGCCGGCTTCCGACGGATAGAGCGCGTCGTCGTCGCGGTCGCTCAGGCGCCGCGACGGGTTGTCGAGCCGACGCACGCCGGTCGAGGCCTCGAGGTCGACGCTCGGGAGGTAAAGACCCTTGGCCTGGCGCAGCTCGAACTCGATCGCCTCGCGGTTTTCGATGGCCTGGCCGATCTCCGGGTTGGATTCGACTGCGACGGCAATCGCTTCCTTGAGCGTCAAGGCGCCGGCACTTGTGCCCGACAGCATGGTCGCTGCAAGCAGGAAGCCGAACCGCGTCGCAAACTTTCCAAGATGCATTTCGAAAACTCCCCGCTCCACCACGGCGTCCCCGCCCGCGTCGCCCCTCAGCACATCCACCAACTGCAATTATCCAGCTGTAAGCGAAAAGCGACAGCAAATTGATTGCGGTTGTACCGGATTGATCCGATTCGCGCCATTTGACCCAAGACCTGTAGCAAAAATGCTACATTCTTAAAGGCTAAAACTACTTTCGCTCCAAGGATATCCGAAGTTTTTCGGTCTTGCGGGAGTGCCTCGGTGATTGAAACCAGGAATTGTCGTGCGACCCCCTCATTCGAGGGACGTGCAGGCCAAGATTACTGCAGGCCTTCTCCGGGCGCGATCGTGGTGAAATCGCCGGATAAGGCAGCCACCTGATCCGATCCGGGGCGTCCGCCATGGATCCAGGCGCGGTCGGTGCTGAAGGAATAGAGCGGCACGTAGCTCTTCAGCTCGTCGTCGCGGCGGACGTCGTTGTAGAGATTGTCGAGAATGAAATTGCCACTCTGGGTAGCAATCGACAGTACCGCGTGGAACACCTTCAGTTCCCTGTCCTGGAGCACGACCAGCGACATGCTCTGGGCCGGTACGCCGGCCTTGATCAGCGCCGCCATCTTGAGAATCGCGAAGTCCTCGCAATCGCCGATGCCGCGCGCCAGCGTTTCCGCCGGCGTCGCCCAGTAGTCGAGGCCGCCGTAGATTTCCTTGTCCTTGCGGTAGCCGATCATGGTGTTGACCACGCGGTTGACGGTGGCGAGCTTGTCCAGGAACCTCTTGTCGCGGACGCCCACCGTCAACATCGCGAAGGACGCGCCCCGCTTGCCGCAGGCGACGCCCTGCGTGCACTCGCCGATCTGGCTGTAGACCTTCCTCCAGCGCCCGGCGACGGGAAAGTTGCGCATCGGAATGGCCACCGAGCCGAACACGCCAGGCACGATGCCGGAGGTCTGGATCGGATCCACCCCGGCGCTCTCCTCGGCAGCGGCCGACGCGACGACCTGGACGGTGCGTTCGACGAGGCCGCTGGCGTCTGCCGCCGGATCGGACGATGTCGCTGCCTGGGACGCGGCGGGCAGGCGCAGCGCCACGCCGCCGAGAAGCGCCGGCATCCGCACCGCGGACTGCGTCTGGCCGTCGCTTGCGGCGGCATTTTGCAGTGTCGTGGCGACAAGTGCCGCCGTTGCAAGAAGTTTAATTCTGCGTAGGATATATTTGTTTGACGTTGCTTTCATGGCGCCCACCAATTTTGATGAACGATAGCAACGGGGTCTCAAATTATCGCAAAGAGATACAGATAATCATAGTATAATTTGCAGAACGCACTTTTCGTCAAATTTTATGAGAATTCTGATCTTTGCAGGTGCTGGGCAGGTGCTGGCGGGAAGCTGGGTGCGTGCCGCATCGGTCGGGGGCTGGTGCGCCGGCGGGTTTCGTGGCCTCCTGTGGCATCGATCGAGGTCGTCATGGAACGCCGTCCGCCTGATCCGATGCAGCCGGCCCCGGCATCCGCATGGAGAGATCGGTCACCGCGCGGGAGCGCCACGCTGGTTGCTCTCGCCGCCGCCGCGGTCGTTGCCGTCGCTTTGCTGATCATGGCTGCGGACTGGCTCCATGTGCCGCCGCAACCTGTCTTCAGGCCGGCGGAGCGGTTGCCTGCAGCCGAGGAGGCATCGTTGCCTAGCCCGTCAGCCTCATCCTATGCGCCGCCCGCGTCCGCGCGCCTGGTCGCCCCCGACGTCGTTGCCCCTCCGGACGTCCGTGCGCAGGAACTCGAGCGCGTCGCCGCCCGCGCGCCGCTCGGCGCGCTCGGCCTGGCCTCGTCCGGCAGGGGCGCGCGGCAGGACGATTGGCAAGGCACGTTGCTCTATCGCCCGGTCGTCACCTCTTCCACCTCTTTCGAGGCGATGGGGCATGCGATCATCATCGCGGGCACGGAACCGGTCGACGCCGAAAGCACTTGCGAGTTCGCGGGCGCGCGGTGGCGCTGCGGCGAACGCGCGCTGCTGGCGTTTCGCTATTGGCTGCGGGGGCGGGCGCTGCGGTGCCAGGTGCCGCCGGTCGCCGAACGCCGGCCCGTCGCCGCGCCCTGCCGGCTGGGCAAGCAGGATGTCGGGGCGTGGCTGGTCTCCAACGGCTGGGCGCTGGCGCGCCAGGGCGGCGGCTACGAGCAGGCCGAACTGGTGGCCCGAGAGGCACGGATGGGTATCTTCGGCCGCCCGGAATGAAGGCCTTTTTGGCTTTACTGGCGCCGGCAGCAGGAATTTCGGGCCACTTTTCGACAAATTCGTTAAACTGTTCGAATTCGGACAAGGAATGTTTCATTCTCGCCCAGTAGATCGATTCGTCGACGAGTACGGAGGGATCTGGCGTGGACAATACTGGTTCGGGGCGATCGGGCGGCAACAGCATGGGACCGATCGTGCGCTACACACTTCTCGGCACCACTGCGATCGTGGCGGTTGCCGCCGGCGCTGCCGCAATCCTGTTCCAGGGTCAGGGCGATGCAACGTTGTGGCGCGGCGTCATCGGCGCGGGCGCCATCGCAGCGCTGGTCGCGGCACCCTTGCTCGCGCTGGTCGCCAACGAACGGCGCAAGTTCACGGCGCTCAGGTCCGAGGTCAGCCGGCTTTCGTCGATCGATACGCTGACGTCCTGTCTCAACAGCGGCGTCTTCGCCAACCTCATCGACGCCTTCCGCGGCGACTCGGCCCAGGGCGGGCGCAGGCAGGGAGCGCTGCTGGTCGTCGAGATCGACGATTTCCGCGCCATCAATGCCCGGTTCGGCCATGCCTGGGGCGACGAGGTGCTGAAGAGCGTCGCCGGCACGGTCAAGGCCTCGGTGCGCTCGGGCGATCTCGTCGGCCGCATCGGCGGCGAGGGGTTCGGCATCTTCCTGCCCGGCACCAGCCGTGAGAATGCCGAGCGCGTCGCCGAACGCATCCGCGGCACGGTGTCCGAAACCATCCTGGAGCCCGGCGGCCGCAAGCTGCCGCTGTCGGTCAGCGTCGGCGCCGTACTGTTCGAGGACCAGCTCGAATTCGACGACCTGTTCCGCAAGGCGGACGACCGCCTGACCGAAGCCAAGGCGCGCGGCCGCAACCGCGTCGAGTTCGCCGAGCTTCCCGTCGAGGACGGTGAACGGCCCGGCCTGGACGCCTGAGGCGAGCGCCTGGACACGCTGTGGGCGCAACTGCCCACAGCCTTTCCGCGAATTGTTCGGCATTTTAGCGGTTACCGCAACAAATCCTGAAATGTCAGCATGCCCTACTGTGCACGGCTTGATCAGAGGGCGGGCAATGTGGGAATTCCTGCGGTCGCGGCGGGGCAATTTCGGGGTGATGACGGCGCTGGCCATGGTTCCGATCATGGCGGGCGTCGCCGGCACCATCGATTTCGTCAGTCTCAACAACAAGGCCACCAAGCTCCAGAATTCGCTGGACGTCGCCGGCCTTGCGATCGCCACCAAATATTACTCCGGCATGACCAAGACCGAGCTGACCCGGCTCGGCCGCGACTTCTTCGATTCCAACCTGGTCAACGACCGCCCCGACGCGAGCGACCTCATCTACAACGACGAGGTGACGGAATTTCAGGCCTCGGCCTCGTCCAAGGGCGACCTCAGCTTCATCGAGGTGAGCTCGACGATCCAGCAGCAGGGCATGATCGGCGGCTCGATCACCTGGAAAGCGGCGCGCCGCGCCGTGGTCGAAGTGGCGCCGGGGCAGCCCGCCTGCGTGCTGGCGCTCGATCCCCACGCCGCGACCGCGGTGAAACTGCAGGGCTCGACCCAGGTGACTCTCGACGGCTGCGTCATCGCCTCGAATTCGGATGCGGGCGACTCGGTGTCGCGGGGCGGCTCGGCTCAGGTCGCGGCCGACTGCGTGGTAACCGTGGGCGGCACCTCCGGCCTGACCGGCTACAACACCAATCTCGATTGCGGCATCCCGCGCGAAAAGCAATACGCGTCGATGGATCCGCTCGCCAACATCGTTCCGCCCGCCTACACGGCCTGCAAGTCCGTGCCGGGCGGCAAGACCAAGACGCTGTCGCCCGGTACCTTCTGCAACAAGACGATCTCCGGCGACGTGACGCTCGAACCCGGCACCTACATCCTGCGTGGCGGCCAGATCAAGCTCGGCGGCAACGGCAAGCTTTCCGGCCAGGGCGTGACGATTTTCCTGATGGAAGGCGCGGAATTCACCTCGAACGCCAATGAGGTGATCAATCTGTCGCCGCCTGCGACCGGGCCCTACGCCGGGATCACGATCTACCAGGAGAAGAGCAACACCCACGAGGTGCAGATCAACGGCGGTTCGGGATCGAACGTGACCGGCTTCATCTACGCGCCCGGCGCCCATGTCTTCTATGCCGGCAATTCCGATATGTCCGGCGGCGGCCAGTGCATCCGCATCGTCGGCAACACGATCGAGATGACCGGCAACTCGGCCGTCACATCAAATTGCGAGGCCGAACTCGGCGGCAAGAAGATGTATGCCGGCCGCATCATTTCGCTGGTCAGGTGATCGCGTGGTCGTCTGCGCCGGACGCCAATGTTGCAGACTGCAACAGATCGTGGATGGCGCCTATATCGCCGGCCCCTAATGTGTAGCGGGCTTGATTCGAACACCGCATCGAGAGAGGGAGAAATTCCGGTGGTCACCAGTAGGAAATTGCTAGTCTGCGCGGCGTCCGCGCTCGCCATCAGCGTGTTGCCGATCAAGCTCGACGCGTCCTCGATCGTTGGTTTCGCCAAGGCCTACGCCAAGAGCGAGAATGGCGGCGGCAACGACAAGGGCGGCGGCAACGACAAGGGTGGCGGCGGCGGCAAGGGCGGCGGCTCGTCCAACGGCAAGTCGGCTTCGGCCGGCGGCAAGAGCGATACGTTTGGTGGGTCGCTGAAGTCCCTGTTCGGCGGCGGCCAGACCAAGAAGGCCTCGCTCCAGAACAGCAAGCAGAAGGGACCGAAGACCGCAAACGCCAAGAAGGCGCCGGTCGCCGATGTGCTGCAGGCTTCCGTCCCGGGCAAGCAGAAGAACCTCAACGCCAGGCTTGCCGGCCTCAATTCGCTCAAGCGCAACTACCACGCCTACCTGAACTCGCAGTCGCCGCGCATGGCGCTGATCCGCGAGTACGTCATCAACTCCGCCAAGCTCGACCTCGCGGTCGAAGCCGCTGCTGCGGCGCAGGCCAAGGCCGACGCGGCGCAGCTCGAGCTCGACGCCGCCATGACCGCCCTGGGCGGCATCACCCCCTATGACGGTGCCGCGCCGGTCAGCGATCCGGCCGCGCTCCAGGATCGGCTCGACGCGCTGACGACGGCGGGCGCCCCGGTCGACCCGGCGCAGCTCGAGGCCTATAATGCCGAGCTGGACGCCCTTTCGGACGCGATCGCTGCCGCCGACAGCCTGGCTACCGCCGAGCAGGAGGCGCTCGATGCCCAGGCCACGGCGGATGCTGCTGCCGAAGGCACGACGGAAGAGGATCTCCGCGAGGCACTGCTCGCGGCGGCCAATCCGAACCGTGTCGCCGAATATGGCGACGCCTATCTCGACGACGGCGTGCTCGACTGGGCGAAGGACGTCCTCGGCGTCGGCGACGCCTATGGCAAGATCGATCAGGTCAAGGAAGTCCTGGCGGAGCAAGCCGCGGCGGAAACGCCGGCGGTTGAACCCGAGCCGACGGTCGAGCCCGTGCTGGAGCCCGAGGTCGAGCCGGCCCCGACCCTGGTGCTCGCCCCGGCCAACTGACCGGACCGGCAGGCCGTCGAAATGGGCGGCCCCGGATAGCAGACCTTCGACCGCCGCCGGCTCCCCCCGGCGGCGGTTGTCGTTTCGGCCTGGCGGCCTGATGCTGCGCAGCAGATGCGCAAAGCTGCTTTTCATGCCGGTTGGCCGTTGACACGGCCTTGTCTGTTTTGCAGAGTGAAACCGGTTTCACTCTCTGGGAACATGCCGCTTGAAGTTCGACCTGTCGATCCTCGTCAAGCATGTCCCCTTCCTGCTGGAAGGGGCGTGGCTGACCTTTCAGGCCTGCCTGCTTGCCGTCGCCGGCAGCCTGGTGCTCGGGCTTCTGGTCGCGGCGGCGCGCACCTCGGCTTCGCCGTGGCTCAACCGGCTGTCGGCGATCTATGTCGACATCTTCCGCAACATCCCCTTCATCGTGCAGCTGTTCTTCTTCTATTTCGGGCTGCCTGAGATCGGCATCTACATCGATGCCTTCACCACCGGCGTCATCGCCATGTCGATCGCCGGCGGCGCTTTCACCTCCGACGTCATTCGCTCGGGCATCCTGGCAATCGACCCGGGCATCATCGAGGCAGCCCAGGTCAGCGGGCTCAAGAAGAGCACGATCTTCCGCAAGATCGTCATGCCCATCGCGCTCCGCGCCTCGGTGCGGCCGCTGGGCTCGGTGTTCATCAACCTGATCCTGACCTCGTCGATCCTGTCGACCATCACGCTCAACGAGCTCACCGGCTCGGCCAAGATCGTCGCGTCGCAGACCTTCCGGCCCTTCGAGGTCTATTTCGTGCTGCTCGTGGCCTATGCGGCGCTGACCTGGTTCGTCTCGATCCTGATCGGCATGCTGCACCGCCACCTCAATCGCAACCAGGCCGAGGGAGCGGTCTGATGCGCTACGGCGATTTCACGCCCTACGATCTCGTGCTCCTGCTGCAGGGGCTCGGCGTCTCGCTGGCGCTGTTCGTGTCGACCACGCTTATCGGCCTGGTCGTCGGCACGCTCTGGGCGGTGATCCGCTTCTACCGCGTGCCTGTCCTGGCGCAGGTCGTCGCCTTCCTCGCCGAGCTGCTCAAGAACTCGCCCGTGCTGGTGCAGCTGTTCCTGGTCTTCTTCGGCCTGCCGGCCTTCCTCAAGATCAACGTCACGCCGACCGAGGCGGCCGTCATCACGCTCTCGGGCAACAGTGCCGCCTTCATCTACGTGATCGCGGTTTCGGCCATCGAATCCGTCGGTCGCGACCAGCTCGAGGCGGCCCGCGTCTTCGGCCTCAGCCGCTGGCAGATCCTGCGCCGGGTGATCGCCCCGCAGGCAGCCGCCTTCGCCATCGGCCCGCTGACGGGTCTTCTGGTCAACCAGCTGCAGGTCACCTCGCTGATCTCGGTCATCGGCGTCATGGATCTCACCAAGGTCGGCAACATCCTCAACCTGCGCACGCTGAAGCCCTTCATCGTCTGGACCGCCGTAGGCCTGCTCTACTACCTCGCCGCCAAGCTGGTGGCCCATGCCGGCGCCCGTTTCGAGAAGCGGCTTCGCGCCCATACCGCCTGGAAGGGTCTGTAAATGATCAGCATCGCCGGCCTGCGCAAATCCTTCGGCGCCGCCACCGTCCTCAATGGCATCGACCTCGAGATCCGCCAGGGCGAGGTGGTTTCCGTGCTCGGCTCGTCCGGCTCGGGCAAATCGACCCTCATCCGCTGCATCAACGGTCTCGAGAAGATCGACGCCGGCAGGATCACCGTCGACAACTTCGATGTCGCCAAGCCGCGCGAACTCGCCGAGGCGCGCAAGCGCTCGGGCACCGTCTTCCAGCTGTTCAACCTCTACCCGCACATGACGGCGGTGCAGAACGTGGCGCTCGCCCCGGTCGAGGTGCTCAAGGTGCCGCGCAAGCAGGCCGAGGAGGAAGCGCGCGAACTCTTGCGTTCGGTCGGCCTGTCCGAGCGCGCCGACGCCTATCCGGCGCAGCTGTCGGGCGGCCAGCGCCAGCGCGTCGGCATCTGCCGGGCGCTTGCCATGAAGCCGAGCTACCTGTTGCTTGACGAGGTCACCAGCGCGCTCGATCCCGAGATGACGGCCGAGGTCCTGTCGATCCTCGCCAACCTCGCCAAGGGCGGCACGACGATGGTGTTCGTCACCCACGAGATCGAGTTCGCCCGCTCCATCTCCACGCGCATCGCCTTTCTCGACAAGGGGCAGATGATCGCCGACCTGCCGACCGCGGAATTCTTCTCCGACAAGGGCACGGCGCTGCCGCGCGTCGCCCAGTTCCTCTCCAAGATGCGCAAAGACTGAAAAGACCGAAATGATCCTGCTTGCCAATTCCGAGGCCTGGCCCGGCTTCTCCAAGAGCGTCGAACTGCTGAAGGGCGGCAGCCATGGCCTCGACGCCATGGTTGCCGGCATCGGCGAGGTCGAGCGCGAGGTCAAGGTGCGCTCCGTCGGCTTCGGCGGCTGGCCCAACATGCTCGGCCGCATGGAGTTCGACGCCGGCGTGATGGACGGCAACACCCGCGAGGTGGGTTCGGTCGGCGCCGTGCCCGACACGCTGCCGGTCGCAGCCCTCGCCCATGAGGTGATGAAGCGCCTGCCGCATGTCATGCTCACCGGCGATGGTGCCCGCCGCTTCGCCACCGAGATCGGCTTCGCCGTCGACGAGACGCTCTACGAGGACAGCAAGCGCGTCTGGTGGGAGCGCCTCCAGAAGGAGCTTTCGCCGGAAGAACTGGCAGAGTTCCCCGACATTCCGCTGGCGCCGCTCAGCCGCACCATCACCGATCCGGAGCGTGTGCGCGACACCACCGTGTTCCTGTCGAAGGACAGCGCCGCCGGTCTCAACGTCGTCACCTCGACCTCGGGTTGGGCGTGGAAATACCCGGGCCGCCTCGGCGACTCGCCGATCCCCGGCGCCGGCTTTTATGCCGACAGCCGCTTTGGTGCTGCCGCCTGCACCCACACCGGCGAGATGACCATGCGCTGCGGCACCGCGCGCACAATCGTGCTCGCCATGCGCCTCGGCCACACGCTGGAACAGGCGATCGCGCTCGCCATCGAGGAACTGCGCGAGCTCGAGCAGGGCTTCCTGGCAGGCGTCGTCATCCACGCGCTCGACGCCCATGGCAACCACAAGGTCGTCAGCCTGAATTGCGAAGAACAGATCCGCTACTGGTACTGGGACGAAAGCCTGCCGGAACCGGAACACCGCTTCGCCGAACCGTTCACGTCCTAAAGCTCAAAGGGAGAGGAAACATGAAGAACCTGATTGCCAAACTGGCGGGCGCCGCCCTCGCCATCGGCCTGGCGGCCACGGGCGCCGCCCAGGCCGGCAAGATCGACGAGATCCGCGAGCGCGGCACCGTCCGCATCGGCGTCTCGCTCGGCGGCGAGCCCATCGGCTTCCGTGACGCCCAGAACAACCCGGTCGGCTACGACGTCGACGTGGCGACCATGCTCGCCGAGAAGCTCGGCGTGCCGGTCGAGTTCGTCGACGTGTCTGGCGACGCCCGCATCTCGATGCTGGTCTCGGGCCAGATCGACATCGCCGTCGCCAACACCTCGGCGACGCTCGAGCGCGCCAAGTCGGTGGATTTCTCCATCCCCTACAACCGCGCCGGCCTGCGCATCATCGTCCAGAAGGACGCCGGCATCACCAAGATGGAAGACCTTGCCGGCAAGAAGATCGTCGTCGGCCGCGGCTCGACCGGCGAGACCTTCATCAAGAAGGCCGCTCCCCAGGCCGAGCTGGTCTACACCGACACCTTCGCGCCGGAGGGCGTGCTGCTGCTCCAGCAGAAGCGCGTCGACGCGGCCATCGAGGACTCCTCGCTGCTCGACTACCTCGCAACCAAGAACGACAACCTGGTGACGCTGGCTGGCCTCTATTCCAACGACCCGATCGGCATCGCCGTCGCCAAGGGCGATGACGGCTTCGTCCGCTGGATCGACATGTTCGTGTCGGACTACATCCAGAGCGGCGCCTATGAGACGAACTACAAGAAGTGGTGGGGCGAAAAGGCCAACCCGCCGGCACTGACCCCACTCTGGTAAAGTCTGATGGGGCTCTGCAGCCCCTCATCCCCTGCCGGACCTTCTCCCCGTAACGACGGGGAGAAGGAAGCTGGCCGGAACGCCGGCACCACTGAAGACAGCCGCAATGCTGACGCCTCCCTCTCCCCGTCCTTCACGGGGAGAGGGTAAGGGTGAGGGGCAATCAATCTCTCTCGCTATCCGTCCTACGACGTCGCCCGCGCCACGAAGAAGGTCGGCACCGTTACCTCGGCCTTGCCGTCGGCGAACTCGCCGGGGCGGCTGAGGAAGCGCAGGATCTCGGCGACGTAGGCGCTCTTGTCGTAGCCGATGGACGAGATCGGATAGGCCTCGAAATCGGTCAGCGACAGGTTGTCGAAGCCGTAGAGCCGGAAACGCCCGGGCTGGTTTTGCGGGAACGCATCGCGATGAACGTCCATCACGCCCATGGCCATGGCGTCAGACGTGCAGAACACGGCGTCGGCGTCGCGCCAGTCGGCCGCCTGCGCCATCCGGCGGCCGCTGGCATAGGAATAGTCGCCGCGCAGCTCGGCGACGAGCCTGATGCCGTGGCGCGCCATCTCGGCCTTGTAGGCGGCGATGCGGCTCTGTTCGACCGGCGAGGAGACGCGGCCGGTGACGAGCGCTGCGGTCGCAACGCCCTTGCCGGCGGCATCAGCCACCGCCTCGGCGATGCCGATGGCCTCGTCGGGCACGACCGAGGGCGAGGAGCCGTCATGCATGCCGTTCAGCATCAGGACGTCGTCGCTGCGGAACATCTTGCGCACGCTGGCGGCATCGGCGAAGTCGGAGAACACCAGTGCCGCGTCGACATGGTAGGCAACACCGTTCCGCAAAAACTCCTCGATGCGTTCGACCGAGCCGACGCGCAGGAAGATGACCTGCTTGCCGATCGACTGGATTTCGCCGATCAGCAGGTCGAACAGGTCGAGGTCGGAGAAGTCGTGGATGTGGTTGACGATGACCGCGATCAGGTTGACCGTCTTGGTGGTCAGGCTGCGGGCCAGGAGATTGGGCTTGAAGCCGAGCTTCTCTGCTGCTTCAAGCACACGCGCCCGCTTGTCGGCCGAGACCGGGCGGCTTTCGCTCGACAGCGCCCGCGAGGCGATGGCGCGCGACACGCCGGCAAGCTCGGCGACATCGGCGATGGTCGGCGACGTCCGTCGTTTGCGCGAGCTGTCCATTGCTTCCTTTGCGCGGTATCGGTCATGAAATCCGGCGCGTCCGGCCGGATGCCCCGCCGCGGAATTTCTTTCGGGAACTGATTTGATGATTACCTGCTTCGACATTGGCGGTTCAACGATAAAAAGTGCCCGCGCCCGATCGGCCGGCGAAATCGAGATCATCGACAGGGTGGCGACACCGCTCGACGATTTCGATGCCTTCGCCGCCGTCATCGCCCAGCGTGTCGCCGCGGGCGAGGTGCGCACGCAGGGCGTGTCGATCTCGATCGCCGGCGTGGTCGATCCCGCGTCCGGCAGCCTGAAATGCGCCAATATCCCATGCGTCGACGGGCGCCTGATCGCCGCCGATCTCGAACGCGCCATCGGCCTGCCGGTGCGGATCGCCAACGATGCCGACTGCTTCGCGCTGGCCGAGGCGACCAGCGGTGCCGGCAAGGGCCATCGCAACGTCTTCGGCGTCATCCTCGGCACCGGCGTCGGCGGCGGGCTGGTCATCGACGGGCGCATCGTCGCCGGCGCCGGCGGCTATGCCGGGGAGTGGGGCCACGGCAAGGCGCTGCAGACTGTTGTCGGCCAGCCGCCGGTGGACGTCCCGCACTTCGCCTGCGGCTGTGGCCAGTCGGGCTGCGTCGACACCATCGGCGGCGCGCGCGGCATGGAGAAGCTGCACAAGCTCTTGGGCGGCGAGGTGCTGTCGAGCACCGAGGTCATCGACCGCTGGCGTGCCGGCGAGGCGAAAGCCAGCCGCACCATCGACATCTATCTCGAACTGGTCAGCGTGCCCCTGGCGCTGACGCTCAACATCATCGGCTCGTCGATCGTGCCGGTCGGCGGCGGCCTGTCCAACGTGCCCGAACTGATTGAAGCGCTCGACCGCGAGGTCCGCGGCCGCACCCTGCGCCGCGCCGCCGGCCCGCTGGTGGTAAAAGCCATGCTCACCACCGAACCCGGCCTGATCGGCGCCGCAGCGCTCGGCCTCCAGGAGATCGTCCATGTCTGAGACTGTCCTGCTCGAAGTCTGCGTCGACAGCCCCGAGGGCCTTGGGGCCGCGATCGCCGGCGGCGCCGACCGCATCGAGCTCTGCGCCGCGCTCGAAACCGGCGGGCTGACCCCGTCTGCCGGGCTGATGGCGCTCGCCGCCAAGGCCCCGATCCCGGTCTACGCCATGATCCGCTCGCGGCCGGGCGACTTCGTCTATGGCGAGGGCGATATGTCAGCCCTGCAGGCCGACATCGATGCCGTACGGGCCGCCGGCCTGGAGGGCGTCGTGCTTGGCGCCAACCGCCCCGACGGCAGCCTCGACCGCGACGTGCTCGCGCGCCTGGCCGGCCACGCGAAGGGCCTGGGCAAGACGCTGCACCGTGCCTTCGATCTCGCCGGTCCCGATTTCGCCCCAGCGATCGACCTTGCGATCGAACTCGGCTTCGAGCGCATCCTGACGTCGGGCGGGGAAACGACGGCGCTGAAGGGGCTCGACGCGCTTGCCGCCTGCTTCGCCCATGCCGGCGACCGCATCGCCATCATGCCGGGATCGGGCGTCAATCTCGAAACGCTGGGCGCCATCCGCGCCCGGCTGCCCTTCCGCCAGATCCACTCGTCCTGCTCGGTGGCGGCAGAGGCCCCCGGCGGCAAGGCGCTGGAGCTGGGCTTCATCCCGCCGCGCCCGAAGCGCACCGATGTCGAAATCGTCCGGGCGATGAAGGTCGCCTTGGCATAGCGAAGGGGGGAAGGGGATCAGGCCGTGTCGGCGAGGTCCTTGCTCGAAACCTCGTAGAGCGTGTTGTCGGTCTGGGCGTCGACGCCGAGAAGGCTCACCTCATGCCCCCACAGCCGCTGGACGTAGCGCAGCGTGGCGTCGCGGCTCTGCTCGACCAGCGTGCCGCCGTTGTGGACGGTGTGCTTGAGTCGCAGCTTGCGGTCGCCCTTGAGGTCGGCGTCGATGGCCTGGATGTCGGGCTGGGTCATGCCGACGTCGTAGCTGTCGGCCAGCCGCGAACGCACCCGCTCGTAGCCGCGCTCGTCGTGGATCGCGGTCACCTCGTAATAGGGATCGGAGGCTTCCTCGCGCAGCGAGAACAGCCGCATGTCGCGGATCAGCGCCGGGCTCAGGAACTGGCGGATGAAAGACTCGTCGCGATGGCTCGCCCAGGCTTCGATCAGCGTCCCGCACCAGTCGCCATTGCCGGCGAAATCGGGGAACCAGTCGCGGTCCTCGGCGGTCGGGTCGGTGCAGATGCGCTGGATGTCGCGCATCATGTTGAAGCCGAGCGTGTAGGGGTTGAGCCCGCCATAGCGGGGGTCGTCGAAGCCCGGCTGGAACACGACGTTGGAGTGGTTCTGCAGCACCTCGAGCATGGTGCCTTCGCTGATGCGGCCCTTGTCGTAGAGGCTGTTCATGATGGTGTAGTGGACGAAGGTGGCGCAGCCTTCGTTCATCACCTTGGTCTGCCGCTGCGGATAGAAATACTGGGCGATGACGCGGACGATACGCAGGATCTCGCGCTGCCAGGGCTTCAGGACGGGGCTGTATTTCTCCAGGAAGTAGAGCAGGTTCTCTTCCGGATATTCGATCGCCTGCTGCCTCTCGGCAGGATCGGTCTCGGGCTCCTTCGGCGCGCTCGCCTCCGCCGTGGCGGGCAGGGTCCGCCACAGGTCGCTGAAGGTGCGCTCCTCATGCTCGAGCCGTTCGCGGATGCGCGCCTGCTCCTTCTCGACCGAGAGCCGCGGCCGGCGGCGATAGCGGAACACCGCCTGCGGCATCAGCGAATGGGCCGCGTCCAGCACCGATTCCACGGCGGCAGGGCCATGGCGCTCCTCGCAGCGGGCGATATAGCTCTTGGCGAACTCCATATAGGCAAGGATGGCGCCCGCATCGGTCCATTGCTGGAACAGGTAGTTGTTCTTGAAGAAGTGATTGTGGCCGAAGGAAGCATGGGCGATCACCAGCGCCTGCAGCGCCATGGTGTTCTCTTCCATCAGGTAGGTGATGCACGGATTGGAATTGATCACCAGTTCGTAGGCGAGCCCCATCCGTCCCCTCCGGTAGAGGTTCGACTCGTGGACGAAATGCTTGCCGAAGGACCAGTGCTGATACATCAGCGGCATGCCGATCGACGAATAGGCATCGAGCATCTGCTCGGATGAGATGACCTCGATCTGGTTGGGGTAGAAGTCGAGGCGCAGTTCGTCGACGGCGATCTGCCTGATCGTGTCATAGACGCGGGAGAGGTCCGAGAAACTCCAGTCGGAACCTGTGAAAAGAAGCGGCGAGGTCTTCGGGCGCTTTTCCAACTTGCTTCCTCAACTGCGCTTGCCGGATGGCGGCTGCTTGGCGAACAGTTCGTGAAAGACGGGATAGATGTCGGACGGCTTGGCGATGCGCGTCATCTCGAAATTGGGCCAGTCCTCGCTCACCGTGCGATAGGCGTTCCACAGCGACGTGCCGTTGTCGGCATGGCGGAACATCTCGCTTTCGCGCTCGTCGATGATCTCCACATAGGCGTAGTACTGGCAGAGCTTCATCAGCGTTTCGTTGAGCAGCGACACGCACTTGTCGGAGTCGTTGGGGATGTTGTCGCCGTCCGACGCCTGGGCGGCGTAGATGTTCCATTCGTTGCTGGGATAGCGCTCGCGGATGACGCGCAGCATCTCCTCCAGCGCGGTCGACACCACCGTGCCACCGCTCTGGGTGCTGTAGAAGAACGTGTCCTCGTCGACCTCCGAGGCCTCGTGGGTGTGGCGGATGAAGACGATGTCGGTCTTCTCGTAGCGCCGCTTGAGGAACAGGTGCAGCAGCACGAAGAAGCGCTTGGCGAGATCCTTCTCGCGCTCGCCCATCGAGCCCGACACGTCCATCAGGCAGAACATGACCGCATTGGCGTTGGGCACCGGCTGCGGTTCGAAGCGCTTGAAGCGGATGTCGATCGGATCGACATAGGGAATAAAGGCGCGCCGGCGCACCAGCGTGGCAAGCTTCTCGCGCAGTTCCTCCAGGCGTTGCAAGGTGGCCGCATTGGGCCGCTTGTCCTCCTCGATCTTCTTGATCTCCGCGGCGACCTCGTCGAGTTCCTCCTGCTTCGGACGCCGCAGTGCGATGCGTCGGCCGAAGCTGTTGAACATGGTCCGTGCCACGGCGATGCTGGTCGGGTTGCCGCTCACCGTATAGCCGGCGCGGCGGGGCCGGAACGTCACCACTTCCTTGAGGTTGAGCTTCACCAGGTCGGGCAGTTCGAGATCCTCGAAGAACAGGTCGAGCACCTCCTCGCGGGTGAGCACGAACTGGAAATCGTCCTCGCCCTCGCCGGAGGCGGACGGCTCCGAGCCCTTGCCGCCGCCGGCGGCCGGCCTCGGAATGCGGTCGCCGGTGCCGAACACCTTGTTGCCCGGCAGCACCTCCTCGCGCCGTCCGGTGTGCGGCGCGCGCTGGAAGGTAGGCTCGCCGATCCCCTTCGTCGGGATCCTGATCGTCTGGTCGGTATCGGCCGTGTTGATCTTGCCGGACTTCACCCGTTCGTTGATCGCCCGTTTCAGTTCGTCCCTGGCGCGCCTCAGGAAACGCTGCCTGTTGCCGAGGCTCTTGTCCTTGGGGTTGAGGCGCCGATCGATGAAATTCGGCATTTGGGATCCCCGTCTCCTCGCTCGCTCAGCCCGCCTTGTTGACGCGCATGTACCAGTCGACCAGACGGCGCACCTGGCGCTGCGTGTAGCCGCGCTCGGTCATGCGCTGGACGAACTCGGCATGCTGCTTCTCGGTCGTGCTGTCGCGCTTGGCGCCGAAGCTGATCACCGGCAGGAGGTCCTCGACCTGGCCGAACATGCGCTTCTCGATCACCTCGCGCAGCTTCTCGTAGCTGGTCCAGGACGGGTTGCGGCCGTTGTTCTTGGCGCGCGCCCTGAGCGTGAACTTGACCACCTCGTTGCGGAAGTCCTTGGGGTTGGCGATGCCGGCCGGCTTCTCGATCTGCGACAGCTCGGAATCGAGGATGCCGCGGTTGAGGATCTGGCCGGTGTCGGGGTCCTTGTAGTCCTGGTCCTCGATCCAGGCGTCGGCATAGGCGATGTAGCGGTCGAACAGGTTCTGGCCGTATTCGCTGTAGGATTCGAGATAGGCCTTCTGGATCTCGTGGCCGATGAATTCGGCATAGCGCGTCGCCAGTTCCGACTTGATGAAGTCGAGATAGGACTGCTCGGTCTCGTTGGGGAACTGCTCGCGCTTGATCGCCTGTTCGAGCACATACATCAGGTGCACCGGGTCTGCCGCGATCTCCTTGGTGTCGTAGTTGAAGGTCTCCGACAGCACCTTGAAGGCGAAGCGGGTGCTGATGCCGGTCATGCCTTCGTCGACGCCTGCGGCGTCGCGATATTCCTGCATCGACTTGGCCTTGGGGTCGACGTCCTTCAGGTTCTCGCCGTCATAGACGCGCATCTTGGTGTAGAGCGGCGAATTCTCGTGCTCGGTGAGCCGCGTCGAGACCGTGAAGCGGCTGAGGATGTCGAGCACTTCCGGGGCGCAGGGGTTGTTGACCAGCTCGCTCTCGCGCAGCAGCTTCTCGTAGATCTGCCGTTCCTCGGTGACGCGCAGGCAGTAGGGCACCTTGACCACCAGGATGCGGTCGAGGAACGCCTCGTTGTTGCGGTTGCTCTTGAACTGCAGCCATTCCGACTCGTTCGAGTGCGCCAGCACGATGCCCTGGTAGGGGAAGGCGCCGAAGCTTTCGGTGCCGTTGTAGTTGCTCTCCTGGGTCGCCGTCAGCAGCGGGTGCAGCACCTTGATCGGCGCCTTGAACATCTCGACGAATTCGAGCAGCCCCTGCGTCGTGCGGTTGAGGCCGCCGGTGAAGGAGTAGGCGTCGGGGTCCGACTGGCTGAAATTCTCCAGCTTGCGGATGTCGACCTTGCCGACCAGCGCCGACACGTCCTGATTGTTCTCATCGCCGGGCTCGGTCTTGGCGATGCAGATCTGGCGTAGCCGCGACGGCATCAGCCTGACCACGCTGAACTTGGAGACGTCGCCGCCGATCTCCTCGAGCCGCTTGGCCGCCCAGGGCGAGATCAGTCCGTTCAGCCGACGCTTTGCGATGCCGTACTTGTCTTCGAGCAAGTCGGCCATGCGCTCGGGGTGAAACAGGCCGAGCGGCGATTCGAAGATCGGGCTTATCTGGCCGCCCACCTTCAGCGTATAGATCGGCCGCTCTTCCATCAGCTTCTTCAGCCGCTCGGCGAGCGACGACTTGCCGCCGCCGACGGGACCGAGCAGATAGAGGATCTGCTTGCGCTCCTCGAGCCCCTGCGCGGCGTAGCGGAAGTAACCGACGATGCGCTCGATGGTGTCTTCCATGCCGTAGAACTCGGGGAAGGCCGGATAGATCTTGATGGTCCTGTTGGCGAATATGCGCCCCAGCCGTGGGTCCACGCTGGTATCGACCAGCTTGGGTTCGCCTATCGCATCCACCATGCGCTCGGCCGCCGTCGCATACATCGACGGCTGGTCACGGCAAGCGAGGAGATATTGCTGCAAGCTCATCTCCTCGGTCGTCTGACTGCTGTAGATTTCCGAGAACAGGTTGAAGACGTCGGTATCGCGTGTTTGCATGGCACCCTCACATCGCCGAAGTCGATAACGAGTGTATCACCACTTCGACTCTTTGCCTTCATCTCAAACTTCCCGGATCAGCCAAAGTTCCCTCTCGGAAGGACCTGACCGAACAATTAGTTGTGGATCGGAGGCGGCGCGTCGCAATCGGGGCGCGCACAAGCTTTCCGTTGGGTAACCTTGTGGTTGGAATCACCTTGCCGGGGACATTGGGCCGGCGCGGAAAAGTGAGTCGGCTTCTCTGATTGGGACGCCGCCTGCCCGCAAATGATGTGCGTCGCACAATATTTGGAGTTGCACCCAGGCCAGCGTGAAAATAGGCTTTCTCGTCCCTCCGCGAGCCCGCGAGCCCGCAGGGCTGTCGAAACAGCAGAGGCTAAAAATGAACCGACTTCACACCCTTCTCGCAGCGGGCGTCGCCTCGGCCGCGGCGGTGCTCGCCGCTGCGCCGGCATTCGCGCAGGGCAAGACGCTGACCATCTCCTGGTGGGGCTTCAACGGCGACAAGCTCGACGAGTACATCATCAAGCCGTTCAAGGAGAAATGCGGCTGCGAGATCGTGTTCGAGACCGGCAACAACGCCGACCGCCTCAACAAGATCAAGATCCGCAACGGCGAGGGCGTCGACGTCGCCTACTTCACCGACGCCTATTCGCAGATCGGCATCAAGGAAGGCCTGTTCCAGCCGGTCGACAAGTCCAAGATCCCGAACCTCGAAGGTCTCTACGACATCGCCAAGGCGCCGCAGGGCGAGTACGGCCCGGCCTACACCATCGGCCGCGTCGGCGTCATCTACGACAGCGCCAAGGTCAAGGCGCCGGTCACCTCCTGGAACGACCTCTGGAAGGAAGACTTCAAGAACTCGCTGTCGCTGCCCGGCATTACCACCACCGCCGGCCCGATGGCCGTGATGGTCGCCGGCTCGCACGCCGGCGTCGATGCCTTCGCTGACGCCGCCGCCGCCTTCAAGGCGGTCGAGGAGCTCAAGCCGAACGTCGTCAAGAACTACAACACCGGCTCGGAGCTGGTGAACCTGTTCTCCACCGGCGAGATCTCCGCGGCAATCGCGCAGGACTTCACGCTGGCCCAGATCCAGGCCGCCGTGCCGACCGCCGCCTGGGCCAACCTGTCGGACGGGGCGATCGCCACGCTGAACACCATCAACATCCCCAAGGGCGCGGCCAATGTCGAGCTCGCGCACGAGTTCATCAACTTCGTGCTGTCCAAGGAAGTCCAGCAGAAGACCGCCGCGAACGGCGTCGACGCGCCGGTCGTCAAGGCCGTCGAGCTGACCCCCGACCAGGCCAAGCTCTGGACCTACGGCGCCGACATGATCGCCTCGCTGAAGCAGGTCGACTACGAGAAGATGAATTCGGCCAAGACCGAGTGGGTCGACCGCTGGAACGAAGTCTTCGGCATGTAGGACGAAGCCGGGGGAAGGGCCCGCGCCCTTCCTCCGTATCTTTGCATTACAGGCGGCTGCCGCCCCATTTTCCGCCTTGCATCTGCCTTTGCGCCATTCTGCACCTTTCGCGAGCGCGCAATGAAGGCTAGCAAGCCTCGCAAGTGCCGCAGCTGGAAGGCTGCGCGATCGAGGCAACTGGAAGAGATCGGATTTCATGCTCAAACGCTTTGCCGGATGGTGGCTCGCCGGGCCTGCTACGCTGGCGGTCGTGGTTTTCCTCATGCTGCCGGTGGCCGCCACCATCGCCACCACCTTCGGCGAGGACGGCGGCGTGCTGGCGCCATACCTCGCCTTCTTCAACAGCGGCTTCCGCCGCACCGTGCTCTGGCGCACCATCGAGATTTCGCTGGCGACCACGGCCATCTCGCTCGTCGTCGGCTTCCTGACCGCCTATGTCGTGTCGAAGTCGCCCGCCAGGCTGAAGAGCCTTTTGATCATCGCAGCCGTCTTCCCGCTGCTGACCGGTGTCGTCGTCCGCTCCTTCGCCTGGCTGATCATCCTCGGCAAGAACGGCATCCTGAACAACTTCCTGGTCGGCGTCGGCGCGATCGGCGAGCCGCTGTCGATGCTCTACACGCAAGGGTCGGTCATCGTTGCGATGGTCTACCTGTTCGTGCCGCTGATGATCCTGACGCTCGTCGGCGTGCTGGAGAACATCCCCGACGACGTCGTCCAGGCCTCGGCTTCGCTCGGTGCCACGCCGGCTGCGACCTTCCGTCAGGTGATCCTGCCGCTCGCCGTGCCCGGCCTCATCGTCGGCGCCGTGCTCGTCTTCACCGGCTCGTTCACCGCCTACGCCACGCCGCAACTGCTCGGCGGCGAGCGCCAGATGGTCATGGGCACGCTGATGTACCAGCGCGCCATGGTGTCCTTCGACTGGGTCGGCGCCTCGACAATTGCCGCGATCATGGTGGTGATCACCGTCACCGTCGTGCTCGCCATGAGCCGCATCGCGCGGCGTCTCAACCCGATGGCGACATGATGACCAGCCGTATCAATCCCCTGCTGATCCTGTTCGCCGTCCTGGTCTACATCTTCCTGATGGGGCCGCTGATCATCGTGCTCGGCGCGTCGGTCAGCGACACCACCTACCTGACCTTCCCGCCGCAGGGCTTCTCGCTGCGCTGGTTCGAGAACATCTTCGCCATCAGCGCCTTCAAGCGCACCATCATCACCAGCCTCGAACTCGCCTTCCTGGCGACGGGCCTGGCGCTGCTGGTCGGCATCCCCGCCGCCTATGCGCTCAACCGCTACCGCATCAAGCTGCCGACCTGGCTGTCGACGGTGTTCGTGCTGCCGATCCTGGTGCCCGAGATCGTGCTCGGCTTTTCGCTGCTGAAGTCGGTTGCGGTCGGCATGCAGACGCCGATCTTCCTGACGCTGCTCGTCGGCCACATGCTGCTGGTTCTGCCCTATTGCGTGCGCGTCGTCTCGGCCAGCCTTGCTTCCTTCGACTTCTCGATCGAGGAAGCGGCCGTCAGCCTCGGCAGCCCGCCGCTGAAGACCTTCTTCACCATCGTGCTGCCCAACGTGCGTTCCGGCGTGATCGCGGCCTTCATCCTGGCCTTCATCACCTCGATCAACGACGTGTCGACGTCGCTGTTCCTCACCGGACCCGGCGTCTCGACCCTGCCGATCCAGATCCTCGCCCATGTCGAGCAGTTCTTCGATCCGACGATCGCGTCGGTTTCGGTGCTGCTGATGCTGCTGACCGTCGCAGTCATGGCCATCGTCGAGCGCACGCTCGGCCTCACCTTCCTTGCGAAATAGACCTATGACCCAGTCACTCACAGTCCAGAATCTCACCGCCCACTACGGCGCCACCAAGGTGCTGGAGGACCTGTCGCTATCGGTCGGCAAGGGCGAGCTCGTCTCGCTGCTCGGCGCCTCGGGCTGCGGCAAGACCACGACGCTGCGCCTGATCGCTGGCTTCCTAGAGCCGACCTCCGGCTCGATCCGCCTCGGCGACAAGGACCTGACCCGGCTGCCGGCCTACAAGCGCGACATCGGCCTGGTGTTCCAGAACTACGCTCTGTTCCCGCATCTCAGCGTGCTCGACAATGTCGGCTTCGGCCTCAAGCAGCGCGGCGTGGCCCCGGCCGATCGCGAGAAGCGCGCCAAGGCGATGCTCGAACGCGTCGGCCTGTCACAGCTCGCGGACCGCCTGCCGGGCGCGCTGTCGGGCGGCCAGAAGCAGCGTGTGGCACTTGCCCGCGCACTCGTCATCGAGCCGCCGCTTTTGATGTTCGACGAGCCGCTGTCCAACCTCGACGCCAAGCTGCGCGTCGACATGCGCGTCGAGATCCGCCAGCTGCAGCGCGCCAACGGCACGACCTCGGTCTACGTCACCCACGACCAGGAAGAGGCGTTCTCGATCTCCGACCGCGTCGCCATCATGAATGCCGGCCGCATCATGCAGTTCGACACGCCCGAGACGCTGTACCAGCGCCCGGCCAATGCGTTCGTCGCCCGCTTCGTCGGCTTCGAGAACCTGATCCCGATGACGGTCGTCGCCCGCGACGGCGCTGTCGTCACCGCCGAAGCCGCCGGCGGCGCGCGCCTAAAACTGTCGCAGGAACGCTTCGGCGAGATCGCCGACAGCTTCGTGCTCGCCACCCGCGCCGACGGTCTCGCGGTCAGCACCGATCCCAAGGCCGAAGGCATTCCGGCGAAGCTGGGGCTCCGGACCTATCTCGGTCGCGCCTACCAGTACCAGGCCGACACCGCCGCCGGGCAGCTGATCGCCAACGGCTCGCTGTCGGCTCCGCTGGAGCCGGGAGCGCAGGCCAAGCTGGTGCCCATGCCCGACCAGTGCTGCGTGCTGAAGCCGGAATAGTTGTGCGCGTGGGAACCCCCACCCCTTACCCCTCCCCACAAGGGGGAGGGGAGTTCGGCCGGGCTTTCGCCCAGAACTGGTCTTCGATGGCTCTGGCGGCGAAGTCATTCCCCTCCCCCTTGTGGGGAGGGGTTAGGGGTGGGGGTACGCTACACTCGAACTCGAAGGCTGGCCCATGTCGCTGATCATCGCCAACGCCACCATCCTGCCCTGCACCGAGGACATGCCCGTCATCGACAGGGGCTGGGTCCATGTCGAGGGTGACGTCATCAAGGCCGTGGGTTCCGGAGACGCGCCGACAATCGTCGGCGCTGAACTGGTCGATGCCGGCGGCGACCTCGTCATGCCCGGCATGGTCAACCCGCATTGCCACATGGCGATGACGCTGTTCCGCGGCCTGGGCGAGGACGTCGATGACCGGCTCTACCGCTACATCCTGCCACTGGAACGCAAGTTCGTGCGGCCCGAGGCGGTGCGTGCCGGTGCAGCATTGGCGGCGCTCGAACTGATCGAGGGCGGCGTCACCTCGGTCGCCGACATGTATTACTTCGAGACCGAGGTCGCCCGTGTCGTCGCCCGGTCAGGCATCCGAGGCGTGCTCGGCCAGACCATCGCCGACTTCGACCCGCCGGACCACAAGAACGCCGACGAAGGTTTTGCGCTCACCGAGGCGCTGGTCGCCGAGTTTTCCGGCCACGGCCGCGTCATCCCCTCGATCGCGCCGCACGCGCCCTATTCCACCGGCATGGCCGTCATGGAGCGTATCGCGCGTTGGGCAGATGATCATCCCGATGTGCCGGTACAGATGCATCTGGCCGAGAGCGACCAGGAGATGGAGTGGGCGCACAAGACCCACGGCATGCGCCCGGTCGAGGTGGTCGAGAAGGCAGGGCTTTTGCGCAAGGGTCTGATCTGCGCCCACTGCCTGCATGTCGATGCGTCAGACATTGAGCGTATGGCCCATGCCGAGGTCTGCGTCGCCCACAACGCCCGCTCCAACGGCAAGGCCGGGCGCGGCATCGCGCCCGTCGAGGCGATGCGCCGGGCCGGCATTCCCGTCGGCATCTCGACCGATGGCGCGATGAGCGGCAACACGCTCGACCTGTTCTCGCAGTTCGCCCCGGTGTCGATGTTCGCCAAGCTGCTCGGCCACAGCCGCAAGCCGATGGCCTCGGTCGACGTCGTCCGCATGGCCACGCGCGATGGCGCGAAGGTGCTCGGGCTGGACGCCAAGGTCGGTTCGCTCGAACCGGGCAAGCAGGCCGACCTGATCCGTGTCAGCCTGGCCTCGCCGCGCCAGCAGCCAATCTATGACATCTATTCGACGCTGGTCTTTGCCACCATGCCGACGGACGTGCGCGACGTCATGGTCGGCGGCGACTGGCTGATGCGCGACCGCGAGGTGCTGAGCCTCGAGCGCAAGAAGGTGCTGCGCGATGCGCTGCAGGTGGCGCAGAGCTTCAAGGCCGAAATGGCCCGCATCGACGCCACCGGCTAGGCGGCTGCGGACATCAGGCTGATACAGGGAAGGACAAGAGCCATGAACAAATCGGAAGCCACGGCGCGCCTCGACGAGGTGCTCGCCAATGTTGACGCTAATCTTGACGGCAGCCTCGAGCGCCTGTTCGACCTGATCCGCATCCCCTCGGTCTCGACCGATCCGGCGCATGCCGCCGACTGCAAGCGCGCCGCCGAATGGCTGACCAAGGAACTCGGCCAGCTCGGCTTCGACGCCTCGGTGCGCCCGACTGCGCGCCACCCGATGGTGGTCGGCCACGACCGCACGGGGCAGGGGCCGCACGTGCTGTTCTACGGCCACTACGACGTCCAGCCGGTCGACCCGCTCAATCTCTGGCACTCCGATCCGTTCGAGCCGAAGCTCGTGCCCCAGCCTGATGGTGAGACCCACATCGTTGCCCGCGGCGCATCCGACGACAAGGGCCAGCTCCTGACCTTCGTCGAGGCGTGCCGCGCCTGGAAGGCCGTCACCGGCAGCCTGCCGATCCAGGTGTCGGTTCTGTTCGAGGGCGAAGAAGAGATTTCGAGCCCCAGCCTGCCGCCCTTCCTCGACAGCACCGGCGCCGAGCTCAAGGCAGATGTCGTTCTGGTCTGCGACACCGACATGTGGGACGCCGAGACGCCCGCCGTCACCACCATGCTGCGCGGCGTGCTGAAGGAGGAGATCGTCATCTCCTGCTCCAGCCGCGACCTGCATTCGGGCATCTACGGCAACGCCGCGCGCAACCCGCTGCAGGTCCTGTCCGACATCGTTTCCAGCCTGCGCACATCAGACGGCGGCGTCGCGGTCGAAGGCTTCTATGACGGCGTCACCGAACTGCCCGACGCCATCAAGGCGCAGTGGCAGCGCCTGCCCTTCGACGACAAGGGCTTTTTGGGCGACATCGGGCTGTCGATCCCTGCCGGCGAAAACGGCCGCTCGGTGCTTGAACAGGTCTGGGCGCGCCCGAGCTGCGAAATCCACGGCATCATCGGCGGCTACACCGAAGAGGGCTTCAAGACCGTCATCCCGGCCAAGGCGCAGTCCAAGATCTCGTTCCGCCTCGTCGCCGGCCAGGACCCGAAAAAGATCCGCGATGCCTTCCGCGCCCATGTCCGTGCCCGCATCCCCGCCGATTGCTCGGTCGAGTTCATCGACCACGGCGCGAGTGCCGCGACCGTGATGCCCATCGACGGCGCATTCCTCGGAAAGGCGCTCGGCGCGCTGACCGAGGAATGGGAGCGCGAGGCAGCAGTCGCCGGCAGCGGCGGCTCGATCCCGATCGTCTCCGCCTTCAAGGACAAGCTCGGCATGGATTCGCTCCTGATCGGCTTCGCCCGCTTCGACAACCGCATCCACAGCCCGAACGAGAAATACGACCTCACGAGCTTCCGCAAGGGCATCCGCTCGTGGGCGCGCATCCTGGCGGCGTTTGCGGAAGACAGGGGCTGAGGCAGTTGGCGGGTGCGTCCTAGAGTCAGTTTCATTTAGTTTGAAGCGTATCCGGCATTGCGGATGTAGTTTGCGCATTCGGTTGGTGTGAAGTT
>NZ_JARDJI010000031.1:0-33221 GCF_039907765.1 Mesorhizobium sp. CC13
CTCGGCGACGCCAAGAAGATGACCGAGGAAATCGTCAAGGCCATGGACCACTGAGCCAAGCGCTCGGCCAACGCCACGCCGACAACGCACGGCAGACAAAAGCCCGGCTCGCGCCGGGCTTTTTGCGTTGGGGGACGCTTGTTGCTGCGCCGACATGCGTCGTCGCGCTGCCCCTCATCCGCCTGCCGGCACCTTCTCCCCGCAGGCGGGGAGAAGGGACAAGCGGCCGCGCCGGCGACTCCCTCCCCCTTGTGGGGAGGGATAAAGGGTGGGGGTGTCTTCTCACACCTGTTCGCGATGTCCCCGGTCCAAACACCCACAAAGGGGCGAAGGGGATCTGCTACCGCTGCGCTTCCGTCGCCATCCTCACCGCAAGCCCGGCCAGCACCGTGCCCATCAGCCAGCGCTGGATTTTCAGCCAGCCGGGGTTGCCGCTCAGGAACCGCGAGATCGACCCTGCGGTGAGCGCAATGATCGTGTTCACCGAAACGCTGATGCAAATCTGGATCGAGCCGAGCACCAGAAGCTGCGTCAGCACGCTGCCTGCTGCCGGATCGATGAACTGCGGCAGCAGCGACAGGTAGAGCACCGCGACCTTGGGGTTGAGCAGGTTGGTGAAGAAGCCCATGGCGAACAGCTTGCGCGGCCTGTCCCTGGGCAGCTCGCGGACATGGAACGGCGAGCGGCCGCCGGGGCGGATCGCCTGCCACGCCAGCCACAGGAGATAGGCGGCGCCGGCGAAGCGGATCGCGTCATAGGCGTAAGGGACTGCAAGCACCAGCGCGGTGATGCCGAAGGCCGCGCACAGCATGTAGACGACGAAACCGAGCGCCACGCCGCCGAGCGAGATCAGCCCGGCCCTGGGGCCTTGGCTGAGCGAACGCGACACCAGGTAGATCATGTTGGGGCCAGGCGTCAGCACCATGCCGAGCGCAATGGCGGCGAAAGCAATCAGATTGGCCGTGTCAGGCATGGCTCCCCCTCGAGCGAAACAGGTCGCCGACCTGAGGCCCGCAGCTATGCCTCGGAACGGACGTTGGCGAAAGGGGCAGGACGGTGGCAGCGATTGCGGCAGTACTGTCAGCGGCGGTACGAGCACCAGCTGCGCGGGAGATGGTCAGGCCGTGCCATCTTCATGCCGGCGGCGAGCGCGTCGTCGAGGCTGTCGGTGTAGTAGGCGGTGTCTTCGATGCCGCCGAAATGGTTGACGCGGATCCTGTTGCCGCGCTTGCTGATCAGAATGCCGATGGTTCGAAGCCGGTCCTGAACTTCCCGGTACCGCATGATGTTCACCCGCCGCGCCAGCATGCGCGCGCCGAAGCATCGACGCGCCGCTCAGGCCGGATGAACTGCTCCTTCCTCGACGGAGCCCACGTACATCTGAGATGGCTGATATTTGCGGTTTTGGCCGCCGATTGCAAGCGGCGTGCGGCAAAACAGGCGTTTGCCGCACCAGCGCGCGGGCGCCGGTGCGACGGGTGTCAGGTCCTGGTGGATCCCGGCCGCCTGCGGCTACTTGGCCGCGGCACTCACCAATTGCAGCGCGCCGACGGCGAGCGCCATGTTGAGGCCGGTCTGGGCCTGGACGCTGAGCGGCTGGAGCGCGATCGAGCGGCTCGATCCGCCGACAAGCACATTTGCCCCGAGGCCCACCGCCACGGTGGCCTCGGCGCTGGCGCCGACATAATTGCCGGCCAGCACGTCGGGGGCGTAGACGTCCTTGCTGGGGGCCAGCACCAGCCATTGCATGACCGCGCCAGACGTGGTGCCGATATCGATGCCGTATTTGTTGATCCGGCCCGAATAGCTATCCGGCGCGCGGTTGCCGAACGACGGCTTGAAGGTGCAGTGCATGTCCTTGCTCGACCCGACGACGAAGCCGGCGCCGCCGTCGACCGTGCAGGTGAGCACGCCCAGCTTCGCGCCGAACTGGGCGTGGGCCGGCAGCGAGAGCGGCAGAAGCGCCACTGCGGCAAGCAGCAGTTGTTTCATGGCTGGTCTCCTTTCACGGCAATAGCAACCGGTTCGCCGTCGAAAGGTTCCGCAGGGGCGGCCTGGCCACAGCGGGATGGCGGGGCGGCAGGCCAGGCCGCCGAAGCGCCTCAGGCGCCGCGCGTGCGCGCCAAGCCGTCGACCGCCGGCTTGTAGGTCGGGTCCAGCCGGACTGCCTCGGCGTAGGACTTGGCGGCCTTGGCCTTGTCGCCGCGGCGCTCGTAGATCAGCGCCTGGTTGGCCCAGCTCTCGGCGATCTTGCCGTCGAGCTTGATCGCCATGTTGAAGTCGGCGAAGGCATTGTCCTCGTCGTTGGTGGCGAGGTAGGAGAGGCCGCGGCCATTGTAGGGTTCGGCCGAGTCCGGGGCCAGCGAGATCGCCTTGGAGAAATCCTCGATGGCGAAGGCGTGCTGGCCCTGCTGCTGGTAGATCAGGCCGCGATTATGGTAGGCGCGCGGGTCGGTGGTGTCGAGCTGGATCGCCTTCTGGAAGTCGTTGAAGGCGTCCTGGGTGCGGCCGGCCTTGCGGTACAGGTTGCCGCGGCCGATATAGGCCGCGTCGTAGGAATCGTTCAGCTGGATGGCCTTGTTGTAGTCCGCCAGCGCAGCGGTCTGGTCGCCCATGAAGCGGTGGATCAGCGCGCGGTTGGAATAGGCCTGGTAGAAGTTCGGGTTGAGCTGCAGCGCCCGGTCGAAATCCTGCAGCGCCTCGCGGTACTTGCCGCCGCGGCCATAGGCCGAGCCGCGCACGTTGTAGGTCTCGGGATCGTTCGGATTGCTCGAGATCACCGAGCTCAGCGAGGCGATGTTCTCGGCCGAGCCCTGCGCGGTGTCGATCCGGGTCAGTTCGCCGGCCGGGCCGGATGAGGACTGGCAGCCGGCGGCGGCCAGCGCCACAAGCACGAGAGCCGTCACTGCGCCTCCGCGCATTGAAGACATGCGGCTGCTCATGACTGCATTCATCGCTGGCGTCCCTCGCTTGCGCCCCGGCAGTTGGCGCGGCGTCCGGCAGGAATCCGGACAAAACAAAAAGGTGGCGGCGATGTCTAGTCGCCCCACCTCGTCGTTATCCTTCGAAAAGGACCAAAAATTGGCGGATCAACGCGCCGGACGGGCACCGGCGGCAGGAGCCGGACGCGGGGTGCTCGGCAGCAGGCCTTCACGCTGGGCGCGCTTGCGGGCCAGCTTGCGGGCGCGGCGGACGGCTTCGGCCTTCTCGCGGGCGCGCTTCTCGGACGGCTTCTCGTAGTGACCGCGCATCTTCATTTCACGGAAGATGCCTTCGCGCTGCATTTTCTTCTTCAGCGCGCGAAGCGCCTGGTCAACATTGTTGTCGCGGACGAGTACCTGCACGTGTGATCCTGTCTTTCGTGTTCGAAATCTGAAGGCTCCGGCAATAGCCAAAACGCCTCCGCGATGGGCTTCACCGCGAATTTGTGGGCGGCTGATAGCAGAATCGGGGCCGCTTGTCCACTGCAAAGCGGCATTTGCGCGGCCTGTGCGAAACGGCGGGCGGAGGCATGGCTTCGCGCCAGCCAGGCTTGCGGCCCAAGCCTCTCTCATCTTCGTATCCGCCATGCAAGGCCTTCGACGAAGTTGCTGCGCATGGCGCAGGCGAAGGGCGAAACGGGAGGCCGCTGCGGCCGCCGACTTAGCCGACCAGTGCCCCATGACCCGCCGCTTCCGCGCCGCTACGGCATCACGCCCGGGGCGGTTTTGCCCTGGCGCACGGAAATCGGGGCTCAGAGCTGGACCGCACAGTACCGCAGCGTGCACCATGAAAGCGCCTTTCGGCAGGTCTATTGCAACCTGTCCGCCGAGAATG
Source organism: Mesorhizobium sp. CC13 (assembly GCF_039907765.1). NCBI lineage: Bacteria > Pseudomonadati > Pseudomonadota > Alphaproteobacteria > Hyphomicrobiales > Phyllobacteriaceae > Mesorhizobium > Mesorhizobium sp. CC13. The sequence continues at coordinate 3,817 of NZ_JARDJI010000031.1, forward strand.
CCGCCCGGAGTTGCGCCGTGACCGACACCGCCTTGCCCGCCCGATCGTCCAGTGCCCAGGGAACGGTGTTCGCCATCCTGCTCGCGGTCAGCTTCAGCCACTTCCTCAACGACGTCATGCAGTCGCTGATCTCGTCGCTCTATCCGATGCTGAAGACGGACTACCGGCTCGACTTCTGGCAGATCGGCCTCTTGACCACGACCTTCCAGGTCACGGCGTCGCTGCTGCAGCCGGTGATCGGCATGTACACCGACAAGAAGCCGCTGCCGTTCTCACTGCCGTTCGGCATGTGCCTGACGCTCGTCGGCCTGCTCACCCTGGCCTTTGGCCGCAGCTATGAAATGCTCTTGGTCGGCGCGGCCTTCGTCGGCCTCGGCTCCGCCATCTTCCATCCTGAATCGTCGCGCGTGGCACGGCTTGCCTCCGGCGGGCGCTTCGGCCTGGCGCAGTCGCTGTTCCAGGTGGGCGGCAATTTCGGCTCGGCGCTCGGGCCGCTGCTGGCCGCCTTCATCGTCGTGCCTCTGGGGCAGGGCGGCATCGCCTGGTTCTCCATCGCCGCCATGGTCGGCATCGTCGTGCTCGTCCGCGTCAGCGTCTGGTACAGCCGCCACATCGCCACCGCCGCCAAGCGCGCGGCACCCACGCTGTTCAATCCGCTGCCGCGCCGAAAGGTGCAGTCGGCGCTCGTCGTCCTCGCCATCCTCGTCCTTTCCAAGCAGGCCTACACGGCCAGCCTGTCGAGCTTCTACACCTTCTACGTCATCGAGAGGTTCGGCGTGTCGGTGCAGGAATCGCAATATCTGCTGTTCCTGTTCCTCGGCTCGGCCGCCCTCGGCACCTTCCTCGGCGGCCCGATCGGCGACCGCTTCGGCGCCAAGACCGTGATCTGGTTCTCGATCCTCGGCGTGCTGCCCTTCACGCTCATGCTGCCCTATGCCGACCTGTTCTGGACCAAGGTGCTGACGGTGGTGATCGGCCTGGTCCTCGCCTCGGCCTTCTCGGCCATCGTCGTCTTCGCGCAGGAACTGGTGCCGGGCCGCGTCGGCATGATCGCCGGCATCTTCTTCGGCTTCGCCTTCGGTATCGGCGGCATCGCCGCCGCCGTGCTGGGCGTGGTGGCCGACGTGCGCGGCATCGAATATGTCTTCAAGCTCTGCTCGTTCCTGCCGATGCTGGGCCTGCTGACCATCTTCCTGCCGAACATGAAGGCCGCGCGCGCCGCTGCCGTCTAGAGCCGGTTGATCGACACCCCGCCATCGGCGAGCAGGGCGGCACCCGTGGTGAAGCTCGAGGCTTCCGAGGCGAGGTAGAGCGCCGAGCGGGCGATCTCCTCGGGGCGGGCGATGCGCTTCAGCGCATGCAGCCCCTCGACGAAGGCGCGCTCGTCGGCGGTCCTGAAGGTCGCCATCGGCGTGTCGGTGCCGCCGGGCAAAAGCGCGTTGACGCGGATGCCGCGCGAGCCATATTCCGCCGCCAGCACCTGGGTCAGGCCGATCAACCCGGCCTTGCTCGCCGCATAGGCGGCCATGCCCGGCAAGCCCGCGGTGTAGCCGACGAAGGTCGAGGTGAAGATCAGCGAGCCGCCCCCACGCTCCAGCATTGCCGGGATCTGGTGCTTGGCGCCGAGATAGGCGCTGGTCAGGTTGGTCTCCATGACCTCCGTCCAGCCTGCCAGTTCCAGCTCGGTGATCGGGCCCATCGCGCCGACGAGGCCGACATTGTTGAAGGCGATGTCGAGGCCGCCGAACTCGCTCTCGGCAAGCTCGACCAGGGCGCGGGCAAATCCCTCTTCCCTCACGTCGCCGGCAAGGGCCGCCGCTTCGCCACCGTCGGCGCGGATTTCCTCGGCCAGTGCTTCGAGGCCGGCAGCGCCGCGTGCGGCCAGCACCAGGCTCGCGCCCTGCCGGGCAAAAAGCTTTGCCGTCTCGCGGCCGATGCCGGAGCTCGCTCCGGTCACGATAGCGACTTTTCCATTCAGTTCGAACATATCAGGCTCCTGTGGACGCTTGGCCGGAGGCATCCGGCGCTGGCCTACAGGTCGCAATTCGGCACGCGGCAAACCACCCGATACCTGCGGCACAATGGGGTGTCGCAAACAGGCGGTGCAAAACGGCAGACACCGTCGCAAACAGGGCAAGGGTGACATCAGCTTTTCGCTAGTGCTACACCTCGCGCTCTGACGCTTCCGGCATCTGCGAGGCCCTGAAAAAATGCGGAAATATTCGGTTTTTGCCATAGCCCGGGAGGCGATGCGCGGCCACAAGGGCTGGGAGGAGCAATGGTCCTCGCCCGAACCGAAGAGCGAATACGACGTCATCATCGTCGGTGCCGGCGGCCACGGCCTCGCCACGGCCTATTACCTGGCCAAGGAGCACGGCATCACCAACGTGGCAGTGCTGGAGAAGGGCTGGCTCGGCGGCGGCAACACCGGCCGCAACACCACCATCATCCGCTCCAACTACCTCTATGACGAATCGGCCGGCATCTACGACCACGCCGTGAAGCTGTGGGACGGGCTCAGCCAGGACCTCAACTACAACGTCATGTATTCGGCGCGCGGCGTCATGATGCTGGCGCACAACGTGCACGACGTGCAGGTGCTGAAGCGTCACGTGCATGCCAACCGCCTCAACGGCATCGACAACGAGTGGCTGACGCCCGAGGAAGCCAAGGCCTACTGCCCGCCGCTCAACATCTCGGCCAATGCCCGCTACCCGGTGGTGGGGGCGACGCTGCAGCGCCGCGGCGGCACCGCCCGCCACGACGCCGTCGCCTGGGGCTATGCCCGCGGCGCCTCCGACCGCGGCGTCCACATCATCCAGAACTGCGAGGTCACCGGCGTGCGTCGCACCGCCGACGGCCGCGTCTCCGGCGTCGAGACCTCCAAGGGCTTCATCGGCGCCAAGAAGGTCGGCGTCGTCGCCGCCGGCCACACCTCGGTCATCATGGACATGGCCGGCGTGCGCATGCCGCTCGAAAGCTATCCGCTGCAGGCGTTGGTGTCCGAGCCGGTCAAGCCGGTGTTCCCCTGCGTGGTCATGTCCAACACGGTGCATGCCTACATCTCGCAGTCCGACAAGGGCGAACTGGTCATCGGCGCCGGCACCGACCAGTACACCTCCTATTCGCAGACCGGCGGCCTGCACATCATCAACCACACGCTCGACGCCATCTGCGAGATGTTCCCCATGTTCACGCGCATGAAGATGCTGCGTTCCTGGGGCGGCATCGTCGACGTCACGCCGGACCGCTCGCCGATCCTGGCCAAGACGCCCGTGAAGGGGCTCTACGTCAATTGCGGCTGGGGGACCGGCGGTTTCAAGGCGACGCCCGGCTCGGGCAACGTCTTTGCCCACACCATCGCCCGCGACGAGCCGCACCCGATCAACGCGCCGTTCACGCTGGAGCGCTTCCGCACCGGCCGCCTGATCGACGAGGCGGCAGCCGCCGCCGTGGCGCACTGAATTCAGCGAGGGAAAAATGCTCCTGATCCATTGCCCCTATTGCGAGGAAGAGCGCCCCGAGCTCGAGTTCCGCAACGCCGGCGAGGCCCATGTCGCCCGGCCGACCGACATCGCCGCGATCAGCGACGAGGACTTCGAGAAGTTCTTCTTCATCCGTTCGAACCCCAAGGGCGTCACCTTCGAGCGCTGGCGCCACGTCCATGGCTGCGCCCGCTTCTTCAACGCGGTGCGCGACTCGGTCTCGGACAAGTTCATGCTGACCTACAAGGCCGGCGAGCCGAGGCCCGACGTCTCGAAGCTCTCCGCCGAGGGCGGGCCCGCCGCCTGGGCCAACCGCCCGCCGGACCAGCTCAACGAAAAACCCACCAGCAAGCGCTCGACCAAGGGAGAGGCATGATGGCCGGTTCCTACCGCATTTCCGGCCAGGGCCGCCTGACGCCGGCGAAGACCGCGCGCTTCACCTTCGACGGCAAGGCGATGACCGGGCTGGCCGGCGATACCGTCGCCTCGGCGCTGCTCGCCAACGGCGTGCATCTCGTCGGCCGCTCGTTCAAGTACCACCGCCCGCGCGGCATCCTGTCGGCCGGCGCCGAGGAGCCCAACGCGCTGGTCACCGTCAGCCGCGACGCCGCGCGCAAGACGTCCAACGTGCGCGCCACCGTGCAGGAGCTCTATGACGGGCTCGACGTCGCCTCGCAGAACCGCTGGCCGTCGCTTTCCTTTGACGTCGGCGCGGTCAACGACCTCGCCTCGCCGTTCTTCTCGGCCGGCTTCTACTACAAGACCTTCATGTGGCCGAAGGCCGCCTGGAAGAACTTCTACGAACCCAACATCCGCTCCGCGGCCGGCCTCGGCGTGGCACCCGACCAGCCCGATCCAGACCATTATTCGGCGCGCTACGCCCATTGCGAGGTGCTGGTGCTCGGCGGCGGTGCCGCCGGCATCGCAGCCGCCCTTGCCGCGGCCGAAACCGGCGTTCGCGTCATCATCTGCGACGAGCAGGCCGAATTCGGCGGCGCGCTGCGCTTCGAGAAGGGCGCGGTCATCGACGGCCAGGACGGCTGGGCGTGGGCGCAAGGCGCGGTTGCCAGGCTCGCCGCCATGGACAACGTCACGGTGCTGTCGCGCACCACGGCCTTCGGCTACTACGCGCAGAACTTCGTCGGCCTCACCGAGCGCGTCACCGACCATCTCGCCGATCCGGGCCGCGAGGCGCCGCGCGAGCGGCTGTGGCAGGTCCGCGCCAGGCGCGTGGTCATCGCCACCGGCGCCATCGAGCGCCACATGGTGTTCGCCAACAACGACCGCCCCGGCGTCATGCTGGCGTCGGCGGCGCGCACCTTCCTCAACCACTACGGCGTCGCCGTCGGCCGCAATGTCGGCGTCTACACCGCCAATGACTCCGCCTATGCGGCCGCCGTCGACCTCAAGAAGGCCGGTGTCGGCATCGCGGCCATCGTCGACCTGCGCGACAACCCGGCCGGCCCGCTGGTCGACGAGGCGCGCGCGCTCGGCATCGAGGTCAACCACGGCCGCGCCGTCACCTCCGTCAATGGCCGCCAGCGCGTCACCTCCATGGTCGTCCAGGCCAAGGCGGGCGGCGCCGAGCGCACGATTACCTGCGACGCGGTGCTGATGTCGGCCGGCTGGACGCCGTCGGTGCACATGTTCTCGCAGTCGCGCGGCAAGGTCGCCTTCGACGCCGACACCCGCCGCTTCCTGCCCGGCACCTATGCCCAGGACTGCGTCTCGGTCGGCGCCTGCAACGGCTCGGATTCGCTCGAGGACAGCATCGCCCAGGCGCTCGAAGCCGGTGCCAACGCTGCCCGCGAGGCCGGCGCCAAGTCGGCCAGGGGCGTTGCGATCAAGGTCGAGGGTTCGGAAGGCTGGACCGGCGGTATGCTCGGCTCCGGCCCGGGCGCCGGCGCCGAGACCACGGTCAAGGCCTTCGTCGACTTCCAGAACGACGTCACCGCCAAGGACATCCGCCAGGCGGTGCGCGAGGGCATGCGCTCGATCGAGCACGTCAAGCGCTTCACCACCAACGGCATGGCCACCGACCAGGGCAAGACCTCCAACATGCACGGTCTCGCCATCGCCGCCGAGGCGCTCAACAAGGACATCCCCGAGGTCGGCCTCACCACCTTCCGCGCGCCCTACACGCCGGTGACCTTCGGCGCCATCGTCAACCACTCGCGCCACGCGCTGTTCGACCCGACGCGCAAGACCCCGACGCACGCCTGGGCCGAGGCCCACGGTGCGGTGTTCGAGGACGTCGGCCAGTGGAAGCGCGCCTGGTACTTCCCGCGCTCGGGCGAGGACATGCATGCGGCCGTCAACCGCGAATGCGTGACGGTGCGCAAGACCGCCGGCCTGTTCGATGCCTCCACCCTCGGCAAGATCGAAGTGGTCGGCCCGGATGCCGCCAAATTCATGGAGCTGCTCTACACCAACCCGTGGGAGAAGCTCGAGGTCGGCCGCTGCCGCTATGGCATCATGCTGCGCGAGGACGGCTTCATCTACGACGACGGCGTGGTGGGACGTCTTGCCCAGGACCGTTTCCACGTCACCACGACCACCGGCGGTGCTGCCCGCGTCATGCACCACATGGAGGACTACCTCCAGACCGAGTTCCCGCATCTCGACGTCTGGCTGACCTCGGTCTCCGAGCAGTGGGCGGTGATCGCCGTCCAGGGGCCGAACTCGCGCAAGATCATCGAACCGCTGGTTGAGGGCATCGACCTCTCCGACGCGGCCATGCCGCACATGTCGGTGCGCGAGGGCAAGATCTGCGGCGTGCCCACCCGGCTGTTCCGCATGTCGTTCACCGGCGACCGCGGCTTCGAGGTCAACGTGCCGGCCGACTACGGTCGCGCCGTCTGGGAGGCGCTGTGGGCCGAGGGCGAGAAGCACGGCGCCTGTGCCTACGGCACCGAGACGATGCACGTGCTGCGCGCCGAGAAGGGCTACATCATCGTCGGCCAGGACACCGACGGCACGGTCACGCCCAACGACGCCGGGCTCGACTGGGCGGTCGGCAAGAAGAAGGCCGACTTCGTCGGCATCCGCGGCATGGCGCGGCCAGATCTCGTCGCCAAGGGCCGCAAGCAGCTCGTCGGCCTCAGGACCCGGGAACCGGCGACGGTGCTGGAAGAGGGTGCGCAGATCGTCGAGAATCCCAAGCAGGCTATCCCGATGAAGATGATCGGCCACGTGACGTCGAGCTACTGGTCCGAGAATTGTGGCCGCTCGATCGCCATGGCGCTGGTGGCCGGCGGCCGCGACCGCATCGGCGAGACGCTCTACGTGCCGATGCCCGACCGGGTGATCGAAGTGGAAGTCACCGGCACCGTGTTCTTCGACGAGAAGGGAGAGCGCCTCAATGGCTAAGGTCGTAACAGCCGTCAGGAACCCGGCCCACGCCGGCAAGAGCGTCGGCGGGCAGGGCGTGTCGCTCAAGGTGCTGGAGCCGGCGAGCCGCATGTCGCTGCGCGCCCGCCCGGATGCGGTCGCAGCCCTTTCCAAGGCGCTCGGCCTGACCCTGCCGCAGAAGCCCAAGTCGTCGGCCGCCAAGGCCGGCCGCACCGTGCTCTGGCTCGGCCCGGATGAATGGCTGGTCATCGACGAGGCCGGCGGCGACCCGGTCGCCGACTGCGGCTCGGTCACTGGCCTGCATTCGGCGGTCGACGTCTCCCACCGCAACGTGGCGATCGCCGTGACCGGTCCGAACGCGGCCGTCACGCTCAGCTCCGGCTGCCCGCAGGACTTGTCGCTTGCTGCCTTCCCGGTGGGTGCGGCCTCGCGCACCATCCTCGGCAAGGTCGAGATCGTAGTCCTGCGCACGGCCGAGGACGCCTTCCGCGTCGAGTGCTGGCGCTCGTTCTCGGACTATGTCTGGGGCTTCCTGTCGGAGGCCGCGCGCGACGCCGGCTGAGCGCTCCGCCCGCCATTCCCGACATCTGCTGCGCCGCCTTGGACCGGAACCTCCGGGCCGAGGCGCGCGTTTCATCGTCCCGTTCAGAGCAATGAGGACGAGCAAGAATGCCCAATGTTTCACAGCCGAATGCCGGCCGCGTCCAGAACCGGCGCCAGCGCCGCGCCCGACGCAGCGACGAGCGGCCGAAGGACCAGCAGGTGCTTCAGCAGGAGCTGGACGAAGGCCTGGAGGACAGCTTCCCGGCGAGCGACCCGGTGTCCGTCACCGTGACCTCCATCCCCGGCGCGCCGGTCAAGCCGGCCGGCGAGAAAGACACTGCACCGGGCAAGAGATCCGCCCGCGACAAGGCCAGCGACGTTGATTGAGCCTGCATCGCGGCTGCCAGTTCGCGCCTGACGAGGCTGCGCTGGCGCTTGCCCCCGCGATAGCCGCGCACGAGCTCGAGCGCCGAAAAGCCGAGCACTGGCGAGGCCCTGTTGGTGCGGTGCTCCTCGACGGCGACCGAAAGCCGCCCGCGCAGCACCTGTTCGACGATGCGCCGCGCGATCAGGTACTTCACCATCTCAGGATGCTGCTCGCGTATGTAGCGGTTCTTGGCCAGCATCTCCCCATAGGCTTTGACGTAGCCGACCGGCCGGCCCGATATCGAGCCCGGCGAAGCGTGTTTCCGCCAGTCCGGTTCCGCGGTGAAGAGGGCACCGCTGTACCTTGAGAGTCTGAGCAGGAACTCGCGATCCTGCAGGCGCATCAGGTCGGGATCGAAACCGCCGACCGACAGGCTGGCCTGCTTGCGCACCGTGATCGCAGAACCTGCGATGAACAGGATCTGGGCGATCAGCGCCCGCTCCAGCATCCCGGCCGCGATCATGCCGGGCGCGTTGACGCTGGAGGTCGTCTTGCCCGCCTTGATCGTATCGAACGAACTGATCGCCAGGGAAAGGCTGGGGTCGGCATCGAACAGCGCCAGCGTCGAACGCAGCCTGTGCGGCAGGAACTCGTCGTCCGAATCGAGAAAGGTCAGGAGCGGCGCCCGCGCCATTTCGATGCCGCGGTTGCGCGCCGCATTGGCGCCGCCCCATTTGTCGAGGCGGACATAGGTGAGCCTGGGGTCGTCAAGCCGGGCCATGGCGGCGTCGGTGCCGTCGGTCGAGCCGTCGTCGACGACGATGTGCTCGAAGCATGTCTCCGTCTGGGCCGCCACGCTGGCCACGGCACGCAGCAGATGCTCGCGCCGATTATGGGTCGGCGTGATGACGGAGATGCGCGGCGCCTGCATCAGCTGTGCTCCACGTAGTCCGGGACGTACTCCACGCGATCGGCGGTCACACCGGCCGCCTGGGCGATCTGCGCCAGCGTCGCCAGGTTGTAGAAGGCCAGGCCGGCCATCCAGGCGAAAGGCGTCTGCCATGCCGGCATGCCGGTCTTGTGGGCGTTGCCGAAGACCCTCCTGGTCGTCCGCCACATCGTGGTGAACCAGCGGCTGAGCGCATGCCGCACCCGTTTCGATCTCGCGGAAGACTGCCGGGCCGAGTATTTGCGGTCCGCATCGCGGCCGGTGACCAGGGCTCGCCACAGGAAAAAGCGAAGGCCCTTGGGTGCGGGGTGGCAAACCATCGCGTTGGTCCTGAGCAATTGGTGCCCGGCCCGGCCGAGCCTATCCATCAGCAGCGTGCAGGAAACCTTGAAGCCGTTGCTGTAAGGAATCGGGGTCTCTTCCAGGACATGCCGCCGGAATGCGCTGTTGTTCAGGTTCAGCGCGCGCTTGGCCGCGAACTTGCCGTCGCCGTGGCGGAGCGGGAAGAACCAGATCAGCGCGAAGGTCCGGGACACGAAATCCGAACTCTCCAGGTAAGTGTAGCCGTTGACGATGGTCGTTTCGCCGGATTCGAACGGCGCCAGGATGGTTTCAAGCCAGCGCGGCCCGGGCAGCGCGTCGGAATCGAGAAAGATGACCGGGTCTCCGCGCGCCACCTTCACGGCTTCGTTCTTGAGTTCGTAGTAGCGGCCGTCCGGCACCGATATGCAGTCGAGGTCGGCGATCTGTGCGAGGCGGGGAGCCTGTGCCCTGATGCCGGCTGCGAGCATGGCCGTGTCGGCGGGGCTGCCCGCCTGCGAGAACACCACCTGCGGCCTCGCCAGTCGTCCCGTGGCCGACAGCGCGTCGATCTGGCTGGTCAATTCAGTCAGGATCGCGCGCACCTCCTCCCAGTGCACCTGCCGCGCGTTCTCCATCTCGATAATGATCGTCGGACCGTGCATGCTCCCCCGAGCCCCGATTGCTGCCCGGGACCGGAGTAGACCGGAGGGAGTAACGGCTTGACGCCGTCGACACGGCCGAACGGGCCGCGCCGGTTACGTCAAGGTTACATCCGCCCTTCGTGCTGCCCCCAGCCCCGAGCAAAGAAAAAGCCGCCCATATGGGCGGCTTCTAATTTAGCAATCCAATTGTTTCAAGGGCGCTCACCTGTCGGTTGCTGCATCAGTTGAACGTCGGCACGATCCAGGGATTGACGTCTATGCCCATCCGCGGCGTCTGCGGCGCGCTGATGCTGTCGGTCGTATGCGGTCCCCGGTCCTTGATCGATCCGGTGGGCGTGCAGTCGAGCTTCTGGCCGTTATCGCTGCAGGCTGCGGGCGCCTGCGGCCTCGGCGTCCGAGCATCCTTTGCCGTCACCATGCCGGTCGCGGCGAGCATCGCCGCGAGCGCCAGAACTGTCCGTCTCATCATGCATCTCCGTAAGATTGAGTTCGTACATGTACGGAATGCCTTACAGATACGACCGCATCCTGCGTATTGCAAGAGGTATCGGCGTACGCGTACGGATTTATCATCGTTCAGGCACTGAATGCTGCCCGGCGCGGCCTGGCCCCAAGAGGTGAGCCCCCTAACAGCGGCCGGGTTCGTCGGTGAGTGGCACGGACTCGCTTGCCGCAAGTCCGGCAAGGGCGAGATCGCCAATTCGCATCACATAGGCTTTGGGATCGCCGAACGGATAGAAGGGAAACGTGATCAGCAGCGAGATCGCCCCATGCGCCACGGTCCACAGTACCGTGGCCATGGCGCGGGCGTCGCCCTTCAATCTGCCCGCCGAGATGCAGGCCTCGACACGTTCCATGATCACTTGGAACGCCGGGTTGCCGCTTTCCATCTCGGCGAAGGTCTTTCCGACCGGCGGCTTCTGCTTTTCGGTCATGAACACGGTGCGGTATTCGTTCGGGTTGTCGAGTCCGAACGCGGCATATTCGGTGAGCGCTGCGCGCACCGCCTCGAGCGGGTCGTCCGGCCGGTTGCGGCGCATCCGCCGAGCCAGGTCGGCGAAGGCATCCTCGGCAAGCGCCATCAGGATCTCTTGCTTGTCGGCGAAGTATGAGTAGACCGACATCGGCGCATAGCCGACCTTGGTGGCGAGCTTGCGTATGGTGAGGCCTTCGTAGCCTTCTTCGCGCACCAGCGCGTGAGCTGCTGCCACCAGTTCGGCCCTCAGTTCGGCCCGCTGGAGCTCACGTCGGTTTGCGGCACTGCTCGGCACGTCTACGCCTACCATTCACCCACTCGAGGGGAAAATTCTATATCCGGGTCCAACGGGCGGCAAGGCAGCGGCCATAGCTCGTCCGTACTAGACAATGCGCGCCGGCCGGAACTGCGCCGGGCAGGCGAGGGGGCTCAGGCGGTCTCGCGCTTGGGTTCGACGAAGGTCATCGTCAGCCAGCGGGCGGTCAGCGCCGGCTTCTTCGAGTTCTCGATCTCGATGGTCACGTCATGCGTTGCCTGGATCCAGCCCGAGGGACGGATCTTGAGGCCGGACAGCACGAAACGGGTGCGGATGCGCGAGCCGGTCTTGACGGGCGCGACGAACTTCAGCTCCTCGAAGCCCTGGTTGATGCCCATGCTGCCGCCCTCGACCGGGGGCAGCGTCTCGTAGGTCATCGCCGAGAGCAGCGACAGCGTCAGGAAGCCGTGCGCGATGGTGCCGCCGAAAGGCGTTTCGGCCGCCGCCCGGTCGGGGTCGCAATGGATGAACTGGTGGTCGTCGGTGGCGTCGGCGAACTGGTCGATCATCCGCTGGGTGACGGTGCGCCAGGGCGAAACGCCGACTTCCCTTCCCAGGCTCGCCTCAAGTTCGTCCATCGTGATCGGTTTCAGGCCCATGGCGTCCCGTCCTGACAAATAAATCTGAAGCCCCGCGCTGATTGCGAGGACTGATACAAAATGGAAGGCCCCGTGTCATCGCTTGCGCGGCAAATATGTCGCGCATCGACCGGTAAAATCCATGAACTATTCCGCGGGTTCCACGCCCGTATAGGCCGCTTCCTCGAGTTCGCGCTTGAGCCGCGTTTCCTCCGCCACCTTGGGCGTGATGAAACGGCCGAGCAGCAGATAGGCAACGGGGGTGAGGAACAGGGTCGAGAGCGTGGCGAGACCGAGGCCGCCGACGATGACCCAGCCGAGCGCGATGCGGGCCTCGGCGCCGGCGCCCTTGGCCAGCACCAGCGGCAGGCCGCCGAGCACGGTGCAGATCATCGTCATCATCACCGGGCGCAGGCGGATGGTCGCCGCCTGCTCGATCGCCTGCCGCACGCCCATGCCGCGGTCGCGCAGCTGGTTGGCGAATTCCACCACCAGGATGCCGTTCTTGGCCATGACGCCCACCAGCAGCACCAGGCCGATCTGGCTGTAGGCGTTGAGCGAGGTGCCGGTCAGGATCAGCGCGAAGACGGCGCAGGCGAGCCCCAGCGGCACCGTCGCCATGATGATGATGGCTGAAACGAAGCTCTCGAACTGGGCCGCCAGCACAAGCAGGATGATGACGAGGGCGAAGCCGAAGATGGTGAGCATGCTGCCGCTGGTTTCGTCCAGCGTCGCCGCCTCGGCGAGCGGCAGCAACCGGCTTCCGGCAGGAAGCAGCGGTCCCGAGATCTCCTCGACCCGCTTCAGCGCGTCGCCGAGGGCGAAGTCGGGGGCCAGCCCCGAGGTGATCGCCACCGAGCGCTGCTGCTGTTCGCGCGACAGCGACGGCGGCACCGCCCGCTCGCTCAGCGAGGCGATGGTCGACACCGGCACGAAGCGGCCGTCGCCGGCCCTGACGAAGATGTTCTCGAGGTCGGTCGAGTCGTTGACCGGATTGGTGGTCGACACGAGCTTCACGTCGTAGGAGCGGTCCTCGATGAAGACGCTGGTGATCTTGCGGCCGTCGAGCATCGCCTGCAGCGCGGGCGAAAGTCCCGAGATGTCGATGCCGAGATCGGAGGCGCGCTCGCGGTCGATGGTGACGAAGAGCTGCGGCTGGGTCGATTCGGTCGAGAGGCGGGGCTGGCGGAAGCGCGGGTCCTTCTCCATTTCGGCCAGCACCTTGGCGGCCGCGTCGCCAAGCTCCGCATAGCTGTTGCCGATCAGCGCGAACTGCAGGCCGCTGCCGGCGCCGCGGATGCCGAGGCTGTTGGGCTGCATCAGGGTGGTGCGCACGCCGGGCACCTGGGTGGTGCGCTGGGTGATGTCGGCGGCGATGTCCTGCTGGCTGCGGGTACGTTTGTCCCACGGCGCCAGCGACAGCACCATGAAGCCGCTGTTGTTGCTGTTGCCCATGCCGGCGCTGACGAAGGTGCTCTCGATCTCGCCGGACTTGCGTATCGGCTCGATCAGCGCCTCGATGCGGCGCAACTGCGAGGTGGTGTAGTCGAGGCTGACGCCCTGCGGGGCCGAGACCCTGAGCATGATCAGCGAGCGGTCCTCGTTGGGCGTCAGTTCCTGGCGCACCGCACCGAAGGCGAAGTATGCTGCCGCCGCGAACAGCACCGAGACGAGAATGACGATCGCCGGCGCGTCGAGGCAGGCGTGCAGGCAGCGCTTGTAGGTCGCCGCCAGCCTGCCGCCGATGCGGCTCAGTATGCCCGACTGCGTGTGGTCGATGCTCTTCTGCGTCAGCATGCGCGAGGCGAGCATCGGGCACAGCGACAGCGCCACCACCGACGACAGCAGCACCGAGATCGCCAGCACGAAGCCGAACTCGCGGAACAGGCCGCCGGTCTGGCCGGGCAGGAAGGAGATCGGGATGAACACCGCCGCGAGCGTCGCGGTGGTCGCCATGACGGCGAAGAACACTTCCTGGGTGCCGAGCACGGCCGCGGCGCGCGGGCCCATGCCCTCGTTGCGGCGGCGCACGACGTTCTCGAGCACGACGATGGCGTCGTCGACGACGAGGCCCGTCGCCAGCACCAGCGCCAAAAGCGTCAGGATATTGACCGAGAAGCCGGCGAGATAGATGCCGGCGATGGTGCCGATCATCGCCACCGGCATCGCCAGGCCGGGGATCAGGGTCGCGCGCCAGTCGTGCAGGAACAGGTAGATGACCACGAGCACGATGGTCACCGCCAGCACGAGCGCGATCTCGACCTCGTCGATGGCCCCCCTGACGAAGGTCGCGTCGTCGCTGGTCACCCGGATCGCCATGCCCTGCGGCAGGGTCTGCTGGATCCGTTCCGCCGCGGCGCGGACGCCCTTGGAGATGTCGAGCGTGCTCGACTGCGCCTGGCGGATGATGCCGAGGCCGATGCCGGTCTTGCCGTCGGAGCGCAGCGAGGTCGTGCCGGGATCGCCGCCGAGCGTCACCTTGGCGACGTCGCCGAGGCGCGTCTTGCCGTTGATGATGATGCTCTCGAAGGCTTCGGGCGTGTTCACAGCGGCGCTGGCGCGCACGATGATGTCCTGGTTGCCGACGTTCAGCGAGCCGGCCGGGGCGTCGAAGGAGACGGTGGCGAGCGCGTTCGAGATGTCGCCGAGGGTCAGGCCGAGGCTCGCAACCTTCGACTGGTCGATGTCGACGCGGAACACCTTGGCGCGGTCGCCGTAGACCTGGACGTCGGCGACGCCGTCGACGGCGGCCAGCGCGTCGACGATCTGGTCCTCGACCAGGATGGTCATGTCCTCGACCGGCATGGTGTCGGAGGTGACCGCCAGCCGCATCACCGCTTCCGCATTGGCGTCGGCCTTGACGATGCGCGGCGCATCGGCGTCGTCGGGCAGGCTGTTGGTCACGCGCCCGACCGCGTCGCGCATGTCGGAGGCCGCGACGTTGAGATCGACGCCGTCGTTGAACTCCACCGTCACCCGGCTGTTGCCGTAGGACGAGCTCGAGGAGATTGCCTTCACGCCGGTGACGCGGGCGGCGGCGCCCTCGACCACCGCCGTCACCTCGCGGTCGACGATCTCGGCGGCCGCGTCGGAATAGGTCGTCGACACGCTGATCACCGGCCTGTCGACGTCCGGCAGCTCGCGCACCTCGACGCCGTAGAAGGCGGCGAGGCCGGCCACCGTGATCAGCGCGTTGACGACGAACGCCAGCACCGGCCGGCGCACCATCAGCGCGGAAATGCCCTGTTCGGCCTGTTCGTTCTGGCTCACCGACATGCCCGCCGCCCCCGCTCAGGAGCCGCTGCGGGCAGCGCCTTCGCTGCCGGCGATGAGCAGGGCTGCGCCTTCGCGCACGGTGTGGATGCCCTCGGTCACCACCTGGTCGCCGGCGACCAGCGCCGCCTGCACGAGCACGCTGTCGGTGTTGCGCTGGATGATGCGCACCGGCACGCGCTTGGCCTTGCCGTCGGCGAGCGCCCAGACGAAGGCGCCGTCGCTGCCCCACTGGATCGCCAGCGGATCGACCGAAGGATAGCTGTCGCCGGGGAAGCGCATCGCCACCTGGAACGACATGCCGGCGCGCAGCGCGTCGCCGTCGTTGTCGAGGCGGGCCTGGACGCGCAGCGTCCGGCTCTGATCGTCGAGCCTGTTGTCCACCGCACTGACCACGCCGTCGAAGATCTGGCCGGGGCGGACCACGGAGTTGGCCGACAGCGGCTGGCCGACCGCGATCAGGCCGGTGAAGCGTTCCGGCACCCAGAAGTCGACGATGATGCGCGAGCGGTCGTCGATGGTGGCGATGGTCGTCTGGCTGGTCACGTAGTTGCCGGCCTCGACCGGCAGGATGCCGACGATGCCCTTAATCGGCGCCGTGATGGTGCGGCGGTCGAGCGCAAGGGCCGCGTCGCGCACGGCGAGCCTGGCGTTCTCGACGGCGAGGTCGGCCTCGCGCAGCTGCACGGCCGTCGCCGTGTTGGTGGCGCGCAGCGCCCTGATGCGCTCCAGCGAGGCCTCGGCGTCGCCCTGGGCGATGCGGGCGCGCTCGAGCGCGATCTCCTCGGAATCGGCGTCCAGCCTGGCGATCACCGCGCCGGCCTCGACCTTCTCGCCGGCCTGGACGACGATTTCGGTCAGGCGGCCGGCGGCATAGGGGTTGATGACGACGGAATTGAGCGCGCGCCCGGTGCCGATCGCCGACAGCCGGTCGTTGATCGTGCCGGTTGCCACCGGCCGGGTCACCACCGGCGTCTGCGCCGTGCCGCGGCCGCGCTCGCGGTTGCCGCCTGCCTGTGCCTGCTCGGTCTTGCCGGCGGAGGCCTCGGCCCAGTCGATGCCCCAGCGTGCCAGCACCTCGCGCGACCCGGGAACGAACAGCACCCAGCCTGCGGCTGCCGCGAGCACAATGACAATTGCCAAGACGATCTGTTTCCAGGCGGCCATCCGCACTCCAGTCCTGCTGCTAGTCCCGGGCCCCGCAGTTCAGCCGGGGCGTCGGCTCTGCCATGCGGCCTCATCGCGCTGCGATGCTTTGCGCAGAACAGAAGCGAGCCTGTCCTGGCGACCGCATTATAGCTCAGTTCGATATGCGAGCCTTATGGCAAATCTCTGCGTGCCGCACATTAAATCTGCGTAATCTTTGCGGGAATGGCGCTTGCGGCGGGTTCAGCGCAGGTCCTCGATGGCGCGGATGCGGCCGGCGCCCTCGTCGTCGAGCTTGCGCGTCAGGGCGCCGATCAGCGTCTCGGCGGCGACGAAGAGCGCGGCGGAGGAATCCCATGCCGAAGGCACGGCCGTCCGGCCGGCGATGACATGGCGGGCAAATCGCGCGATCGGCGACAGCCACTGGTCGGTGAACAGCACGATGGTGGCGCCGCGCTGGTTGGCCTTCTCGGCGAAGCGCACCAGGCTCTCCTGGTAGCGGCGTATGTCGAAGATCAGCAGCGTGTCGCGCTTGCCGATGTCGATCAGCCGGTCGCGCCACAGGCTCTCCTGGCCGTAGAGGTGGGTGACGTTCGGCCGAATCAGGTTGAGGTGGGCCGCCATGTAGCGCGCCAGCGGATCGGTGAAGCGGCCGCCGACGAGGAAGACATGGGCGCGCGGATTGGCGAGGTGGGCGACGATGTCGGTCAGCTGGCGGTCCGACAGGTGGCGGAACGTCTCGCGGATGTTCTCGAGCACGGCCTCCAGTATGGGCGCGGTCGAGGCGGGCAGGGGGGAGGGCGCGGCGAAGGTGCGCGAGGCCGGCGACTGCAGCTGGGCGGCGAGTTCGTCCTGCAGCGCCGACTGGAATTCTGGATAGTTCTGGAAGCCGAGCCGGGCGACGAAGCGCAGGATCGTCGGCGAAGAGACGCCCGCCTGCTGCGAGAATTCGGCGACCGTCTTCAGCCCGATCACCGGATAGGCGGCGATCAGCGTCTGGGCGGCACGGCGCTCGCCGGCGGGCATCGCATCGATCTTCTCGCTGATCAGTTCGGCAACGCTCGAAACCATCCGATCCCCCGCCCGGCGCCTGCGCCGCTTCACCGTCGCTGGCCGGTTGCGCGGTCCGGTGGACGCCGCCCAAATGCCATTTGACAAACTCCGGTAAGGTGTATGAAATCATCCGCAGGGGCGCAATGAACAAAAATACGTAACATACGATACGGCCCCGGGGATGAGTGAATGGGAACGGGCCAGGCAAGCTTTGCCATGTCGAACGCTGTCCGCGTGACGAACCGCGACGGGCGTAGTCCCTATGTCATTCTCTGCGATCACGCCTCCAACCGTCTGCCCGCCGCCTATGGCACGCTCGGGCTCGACGCCGCCGAGATGCTGCGCCACATCGCCTGGGATCCGGGCGCGCTGCCGGTTGCCCGGCGCATGGCCGAGGGGCTCGATGCGACGCTGGTCGAATCCTGCGTCTCGCGCCTCGCCATCGACTGCAACCGGCCGCTCGCCGCCCACGACCTGATCCCCGAGATCAGCGAGACCACCGCCATCCCCGGCAATGCGGGCCTGTCGGCGGCCGAGCGCGAGGAGAGAATCGCGCTATCATGGCGCCCGTTCCACGAGGCGATCGGCGAAGTCGTTTCCGACCGCCTGCGCGAGGGGCGGGAGACGCGGCTGGTGTCCGTCCATTCCTTCACCCCGGTCTACAAGGGCGTCCAGCGCCCCTGGCGGATCGGCATCATCCACGACGAGGACGAGCGGCTCGCCGCGCCGCTGATCGCCGCGTTGCAGGCCCTCGACGGCCCCGTGGTCGGCGTCAACGAGCCCTATTCGCCCGCCGACCGGGTCTACTTCACCCTGGAACACCATGGCAGGTCGCGCGGCCTGCCATGCGCGATGATCGAAATCCGCAACGACGAAATCGCGGCGCAGGCCGGGCAGCGGAAATGGGCGGATCTGCTCGCGGGCATCTTGTCCGATCTCGAGCCGGAGGCGGGGGAAGCCGTCCCCTACCGGCCGGGCTCGGGCATGGCGGCTCAATCAAAGGCATAACGACAAGGGGACACTGAAATGGCATCACCTGGTTATTCCGAGCATGACAAGCACGAGGACGTCAAAGTCCTCCACAGCATGGGCTACGCCCAGGAACTCGAACGGCGAATGAGCCAGTTCTCGAACTTCGCCGTTTCCTTCTCGATCATCTGCATCCTGTCCGGCGGCATCAATTCGCTGGCGCAGGCAACCTCGGGCGCCGGCGGCGCGGCAATCGGCATCGGCTGGCTGATCGGCTGCTTCGTGTCGCTGGTCTTCGCCGTCGCCATGGCCCAGATCAGCTCGGCCTACCCGACCGCGGGCGGCCTCTACCACTGGGGCTCGATCCTCGGCAACCGCTTCACCGGCTGGCTGACCGCCTGGTTCAACCTGCTCGGCCTGGTCACCGTGCTCGGCGCCATCAACGTCGGCACCTACTACTTCTTCATGGGCGCCTTCGGCACCAGCTATCTCGGCCTCGAGGACACCACCACCACCCGCATCGTCTTCCTGGCCATCATCACCGGCCTGCAGGCGCTGGTGAACCACATGGGCATCGGCCTCACCGCCAAGCTCACCGACTTCTCGGGCTACCTGATCTTCGCCACCGCGATCGCGCTCGCCGTCGTCTGGCTGATCGCCGCCGACAGCTACGAGTTCGGTCGGCTCTTCACCTTCGCCAACTATTCGGGCGCCGCCGGCGGCAACGTCTGGCCGGAAACCTCGTCGGGCTGGGTGTTCCTGCTCGGCCTGCTGCTGCCGATCTACACCATCACCGGCTACGACGCCTCCGCCCACACCTCGGAGGAGACGCTGAAGGCGGCGCATTCGGTGCCGCGCGCCATGGTCGGCTCGGTGCTGTGGTCGGCGCTGTTCGGCTACATCATGCTGGCCTCGTTCGTGCTGATGCTGCCGAACATGGACGATGCCGCGGCGCAGGGCTGGAACGTGTTCTTCTGGGCCAACGACCAGCAGGTCAACCCGGTGGTCAAGGACGTGCTCTACCTCGCCATCTTCCTCAGCCAGTGGCTGTGCGGCCTGGCAACTGTCACCTCGACCTCGCGCATGATCTTCGCCTTCTCGCGCGACGGCGGCCTGCCCGCGTCGGGTTCGCTCGCCAAGGTCAGCCCGACCTACCGCACGCCGGTGGCGGCGATCTGGACCGGCTCGATCCTGGCCGTCCTTTTCGTCTGGTTCTCGTCGCTGGTCTCCATCGGCGACACGCCGGTCTACACCATCGTCGTGGCCTGCACGGTCATCTTCCTGTTCTTCTCCTTCGTCATCCCGATCACGCTCGGCCTGTTCGCCTGGGGTACGTCGAAGTGGGACAAGATGGGTCCGTGGGACCTGGGCGAGGGCACCTTCAAGCTGTTCGCGGTGCTGTCGATCCTGGCCATGATCCTGATCTTCGTGATCGGCATCCAGCCGCCCAACGACTGGGCGCTCTACATCACCGTCGGCTTCCTCGTGTTGACGGCGATCATCTGGTTCGGCTTCGAACGCAGCCGCTTCCAGGGCCCGCCCATCGGCGACGAAGTCGCCAAGCGCGCATCGGTCATCGCGGCGGCGGAACGCGCCGTCGGCGAAACCGGGCACTGATCGCCCCCCAAAATGGCCGTGGCCGGCCATGCGCCGGCCACGTCCCGTTTCAACCCTCGATCAATCTCTAATCTGAAGTGGCATCGCCCGGATCGGAACCAAAATGGCTGGAAATCTCTCCTTCGATCAGTTGAAAGGCGCGGTTGCCGCCGGCGAGATCGACACGGTCCTCGCCTGCGCGGTCGACATGCAGGGCAGGCTGGTCGGCAAGCGGTTCCTGGCCAAGTATTTCGTCGAATCCGCCTATGACGAGACGCATGGCTGCAACTACCTGCTGGCCAACGACATCGACATGGAGCCGGTGCCCGGCTACAAGGCGGCCAGCTGGTCGAAGGGCTACGGCGACTTCGTCATGAAACCCGACCTCGGCACGCTGCGCCGCATTCCCTGGCTCGAGAAGACCGCGCTCTGCCTGGTCGACGTGCTCGACCATCACGACCATTCCGATCTGCCGCATTCGCCGCGCGCCATCCTCAAGAAGCAGGTCAAGCGGCTGCAGGAGCGCGGTTATCTCGCCTATTTCGCCTCGGAACTCGAATTCTACCTGTTCAGCGAAACCTACGATTCGGCTCGTGCAAAACACTGGCAGAACCTCGACACCGCCTCCCCCTATATCGGCGACTACCTGATCGGCATCACCACCAAGGAAGAGGGCGTGATGCGCCGGCTGCGCAACGAGATGGAAGCGGCGGGCGTGCCGATCGAGAACTCCAAGGGCGAGTGGGGTCCGGGCCAGGAGGAGATCAACGTCCGCTACGCCGAAGTGCTGGAGATGGCGGACCGCCACGTCATCCTGAAGAACGGCGCCAAGGAGATCGCAGCCTCCGAGGGCAAGGCGATCAGCTTCATGGCCAAATACAATTACGGCCTCGCCGGCAATTCCAGCCACATCCACAACTCACTGTGGAGCGCCGACGGCAAGACGCCGCTGTTCTACGACAAGGGCGCCGAATGGACCCTTTCCAAGCTCGGCCAGCACTGGGCCGCCGGACAGCTGAAATACGCCAAGGAGTTCACCTGGTTCCTGGCGCCTTACATCAACTCCTACAAGCGCTTCCAGGCCGGCACGTTCGCGCCGACCAAGATCATGTGGAGCGAGGACAACCGCACGGCCGGCTTCCGCCTGTGCGGCGAGGGCACGAAGGGCATCCGCATGGAGTGCCGCATCGGCGGCGCCGACCTCAATCCCTATCTCGCCTTCGCGGCGCTGATCGCGGCCGGCCTTGCCGGCATCGACGAGAAGCTGGAGCTGCAGAAGCCATTCGTGGGCGACGCCTACCAGGCGGCCAACCTGCCGGAGATCCCCAAGACCCTGCGCGACGCCGCCGACACGCTGGAGAGTTCGGTCATGCTCAAGGCCGCCTTCGGCGAGGACGTCGTCGAGCACTACGTCCACACGGCGCGCTGGGAGCAGTTCGAATACGACCGCCGCATCACCGACTGGGAATTGCACCGGGGATTTGAGAGATATTGACAATTTGTCAACGTTGTTGATCATGGATTGCGATCCGCACGGAGAATGTCCAATGAACATCAGCGTTGACAAATTCTGGTTTGACGAGAAGTTCGATCAGAAAGGCCTGAGTTTGCGGGATGTAGCAAAAGCCATCGGTATCGATCCGGGAGCACTTTCCCGTACGCTTAACGGTAAGCGGAAGATATCTGTTGTCGAAGTTGCAAAAATCGCAACGGTTTTGGGAGTCTCTCAAAGCGAAGTTCTTTCGCATGTGACGGCAAACGTCGCGGGCGCGAAGCTTGCTGAACGCGAAGTCGATCGAACGACGCGTGGTGCTCCGAACCGCCGGCATCCCTTGTTTGGGTGCATGAAGGGTGTGCTGACCATTCCTCCCGGCGTCGACCTCACGGAGCCGGCCGATCCCGGGCTCGCGGACTATCTGGATCGCAAATACGGATCGTCTGGAGATCCGCGATGAGTGGCAACGTCTTGCTGGACACCTGTGCCGCGATCTGGATCACCGAAGGCGAGAAAATGTCTGACGAGGCTGAAGCCACCCTTGATGAGAGTGTGGATGGAGGCCTGGACGTCATGCTTTCGCCGATGACGGCATGGGAAGTCGGCATGTTGGTGGCGCGCGGGCGATACTCGATCAGCATGACCGTACAGGCCTGGTTCGAGCGTGTTGTCGGCCGCCCCAATACTGCCCTCTCCGATCTTACGCCGTCCATTCTCATCCAGTCATCCTTCCTGCCTGGCAATCCGCCTTCCGACCCATTCGATCGCGTTTTCATCGCAACCGCGCGCGAGCACGGCTACCGCATCATGACGCGCGATAGCAAAATCCTGGCCTACGCCGAACAAGGCCACGTGCAGGCAATTCCCTGCTGAAATGAATGGAACCATCATGACCGAAACCGTCAAACTCAAATCCCCCGTCGATGGCTCGATCTATGTCGAGCGCCCCGTTGCCAGCGACCAGGCGGTCAATGCCGCGGTCGAGCGTGCCCGGGCGGCGCAGGCCGACTGGGCTCGCGTGCCGGTCGCCGAGCGCGCCGCCTACATGCTCAAGATGCTCGAGGCGCTCGTCGGCATGAGCGACGAGATCGTGCCGGAACTCGCCTGGCAGATGGGCCGTCCGACCCGCTATGGCGGCGAGTTCGGCGGCGTCAAGGAGCGCACCCAGTACATGGTCGAGATCGCCGAGCGCGCGCTGGCGCCGGTGCCGGCGTCCAACCCCAAGGACGGTTTCCGCCGCTACGTGAGGAAGGACCCGCTCGGCGTGGTCATGGTGATCGCGCCGTGGAACTATCCCTACCTCACCGCCGTCAACACCATCGTGCCGGCGCTGATTGCCGGCTCGACGGTCATCCTCAAGCATGCGGCGCAGACGCTGCTCGTCGGCGAACGCTTCGCCAAGGCCTTCGAGGCCGCCGGCCTGCCGAAATACGTCTTCCAGAACCTGGTTCTCAACCACGCCCAGACCGAGAAGCTGCTCGGCTCGGGCAAGATCGACCACGTCAACTTCACCGGTTCGGTCGCCGGCGGCCGCGCCATCGAGAAGGCGGCTGCAGGTACCTTCATGACGCTCGGCCTCGAACTCGGCGGCAAGGACCCGGCCTATGTGCTGCCCGACGCCAAGCTCGACCATGCGGTTGCCAACCTCGTCGAGGGTGCGTTCTTCAATTCGGGCCAGTGCTGCTGCGGCATCGAGCGCGTTTACGTCCACGAGAAGATCTACGACCAGTTCGTGGAAGGCTTCATCGCCGAGACCAAAAGCTACGTGCTCGGCAACCCGCTGGAGCAGGCGACGACCATGGGCCCGATGGCCCAGGCGCGCTTCGCCGACTTCATTCGCGAGCAGAAGGCTGAAGCCCTGCGCAAGGGTGCCGTCGCGCACATGAACACCAGGGACGCGCAGGACAAGGAAGGCTCGCCCTACCTGCCGGCCGAGGTGCTGACCAATGTCGACCACCAGATGTCGGTCATGCGCGAGGAGAGCTTCGGTCCCATCGTCGGCATCATGAAGGTGCGCAACGACGAGGAGGCGATCGCGCTCATGAACGACAGCCCCTACGGCCTCACCGCCTCGATCTGGACCTCCGACACCGAGCACGCCATCTCGATCGGCGACCGCGTCGAGACCGGCACCGTGTTCATGAACCGCTGCGACTATCTCGATCCGGCGCTCGTCTGGACCGGCGTCAAGGACACCGGCAAGGGCGCTGCCCTGTCGCAGATCGGCTACGACAACCTGACCCGGCCGAAGTCCTACCACCTGCGCGAGAAGGTCTAGTTCGCGGCAATGTCTTCGACCCCCACTCCGCCTCGCTGCGCTCGGCACCTCTCCCCCGGTCGACGGGGGAGAGGAAACGCCGGTCGAGGTTTCGCGCCCTTCCTCTCCCCCGGGCAGGGGGAGAGGTGGACCGGCGAAGCCGGGACGGAGTGGGGGTGCCTCTAGGGCGCTTCCGCTTTTCTTCGAATCGCGGAAACGCTCTATCTCTTTGTCTTGACGCAATTCCGGACGGAAAACCGCTGCGCACTTTTCCTGGAATTGCTCTAACTTCTGGAAAGCCCAAAATGTCCAAACTCGTTTCCAAGTGGAATTACCCGACCACCGTCCGCTTCGGCGCCGGCCGTATCTCCGAACTGCCCGACGCGCTCGCCGCCACCGGCATCAAGCGCCCGCTGTTCGTCACCGATCCGGGCCTGGCCAAGCTGCCGGTCGTGGCCTCGACGCTGAAGATCCTCGACGACGCCAAGGTGCCCTATGGCGTCTTCTCCGACGTCAAGCCGAACCCGGTCGAATCCAACCTCACCGCCGGCATCGCCGTGTTCAGGAAGGGCAAGCATGACGGCGTCATCGCCTTCGGCGGCGGCTCGGCGCTCGACCTTGGCAAGCTGATCGCCTTCCAGGCCGGGCAGACTCTTCCCGTCTGGGACTTCGAGGACATCGGCGACTGGTGGACCCGCGCCAATTCTGACGCGATTGCCCCCATCATCGCCGTGCCGACCACCGCCGGCACCGGTTCCGAGGTCGGCCGCGCCGGCGTCATCACCAACGAGGAGACCCACACCAAGAAGGTCATCTTCCACCCCAAGCTTTTGCCGGCGATCGTCATCGCCGATCCCGAGCTGTCGGTCGGTATGCCGTCCTTCATCACCGCCGGCACCGGCATGGACGCATTCGCCCACTGCCTCGAGGCCTATTGCGCGCCGGGCTACCATCCGATGGCCGACGGCATCGCGGTGGAGGGCATCCGGCTCGTGTTCGAGAACCTGCCCAAGGCCTTCGCCGACGGCAGGGACCTGGTCGCCCGCGCCCACATGATGAGTGCCGCCGCCATGGGTGCTGCCGCCTTCCAGAAGGGGCTCGGCGCCATCCACTCGCTGTCGCACCCCATCGGCGCCCTCTACGACACCCACCACGGCATGACCAACGCCGTGTTCATGCCCTACGTGCTCGCCTTCAACCGCGACGCCATCGAGGACAAGATCGCGCGCCTTTCGGCCTATTGCGGTATCAAGGGCGGCTTCGACGGCTTCGCCAAGGCGGTTGTCAAGCTGCGCAAGGAGCTCAAGGTGCCGCACGCGCTGCCGGGCCTGATCAAGGGGCTCGACATGGACAAGAAGCGTAAAGCCCTCATCGCAGACATGGCCGTGGTCGATCCGACCGCCGGCGGCAATCCGGTCAAGCTCACCAAGAAAGCCGCGCTCGGCTTGCTTGAAAACGCCATCGAAGGGACGGTTTGAGACAAGTGGAGTCGAGCGAACTCGACTTCTAATCAACACCAAAAGACGGAGGGGCAAGGGCAGGGGGAGCCCGAATTATTTAGCCGGAAAACAACGGCACCGATTGCGACAACCGATTAAAAGTAGTTAACTTTTTGGCGCTGCAGAAGCGGGCTTCACGTAACCTTCATGTGACTGTCACATGAAGCCGGTACCGCATCGCAGGCGTCTCATGGCGTCAGTTCAACGGAGAGAACAACATGTTCATGTTTGCAGGGAAGGTACTTTCCCTAAGCGCGGCGTCGCTCATGGTGACGACGGCCATCGCGTCGGCCCAGGATATGGCCGCGCTCGAGGCTGCCGCGAAGGCTGAGGGGCAGCTGACCACCATCGCGCTGCCGCACGACTGGTGCGGCTACGGCGCGGTCATCGAAGGCTTCAAGAAGAAGTATCCCGAGATCACCGTCAACGAGCTCAACCCCGACGCGGGTTCGAGCGACGAGATCGAGGCGATCAAGGCCAACAAGGACAACAAGGGCCCGCAGGCGCCCGACGTCATCGACGTCGGTCTCTCCTATGGTCCGCAGGCCAAGGCCGACGGCCTGATCCAGCCCTACAAGGTCTCGACCTGGGATTCGATCCCCGACACCGCCAAGGACGCCGACGGCTACTGGTACGGCGACTACTACGGCGTGCTGTCGTTCGAAGTGAACAAGGACCTCGTCAAGAACGCCCCGGCCGACTGGGCCGACCTGCTCAAGCCGGAATACGCCAACAGCGTCGCGCTGGCCGGTGATCCGCGCGCCTCGAACCAGGCGATCCAGGGCGTCTACGCCGCCGGCCTCGCCGCCGGCGCCACCGACGCAGCCGGCGCTGCCGAGAAGGGCCTCGCCTTCTTCAAGGAGCTGAACGCCAAGGGCAACTTCGTCCCGGTCATCGGCAAGTCGGCGACGCTGGCCCAGGGCCAGACCCCGATCCTGATCACCTGGGACTACAACGCGCTTGCGGGCCGCGACACGCTGAACGGCAACCCGCCGGTCGACGTCATCGTCCCGAAGACGGGCGTCGTCGCCGGCGTCTACGTCCAGGCGATCAGCGCCTATGCGCCGCATCCGAACGCAGCCAAGCTGTGGATGGAGTATCTCTACTCCGACGAGGGCCAGCTCGGCTGGCTGAAGGGCTACTGCCACCCGATCCGCTTCAACGATCTCGCCAAGAACGGCAAGATCCCGCAGGAGATGCTCGACAAGCTGCCGCCGGCGGCCGCCTACGAGCAGGCCGTGTTCCCGACCCTCGACGATCAGGCGAAGGCGAAGGAAGGCATCACCAAGAACTGGGATTCGGTGGTCGGCGCCAACGTCCAGTAATCGGGTCTCGATTTGGCGGGTGGCGGCCAGGCCGTCGCCCGCCTTTTCATAGGGCGCGATCGCCGGCAGCGACTACGGCTTTGCGTTCGATCTCGCTCTGAACTATTGAATCTGCGTTCGCCTGCCGGAAATTCCGGCCGTGGCGGCGCACGAACCATGGCGCCCGCATGAACGAAGCCAGTGTATCGACCGCGGCAGTTGCCGCCCAAGCCGCTCCGCCCGAGGCGCAGCGCGGCTTCCGCCTGCCCACCCATTGGCTCGGCGTGGCGCCGTTCTTCATCTTCGCCCTGATGTTCCTGATCCTGCCGACGCTCTATCTCGTCGTCGGCGCCTTCCAGAACGATCAGGGCCAGGCAACGCTCGACAACATCCGCCAGCTGTTTCTCGACGAGTCGATCCGCAATTCCTATTGGGTGTCGATCAAGATCAGCTTCTGGTCGGCCACCATCGGCGCGCTCGTCGGCCTTGCCATGGCGATCGCCATCGTCCGCGGCGGGCTGCCCGGCTGGGTGCGCTCGTCGACCATGACCTTCTCCGGCGTCGCCTCCAATTTCGCCGGCGTGCCGCTGGCCTTCGCCTTCCTCGCCACGCTCGGCCGCCTCGGCCTGGTCACGGTGATCCTGCGCGAGGTGTTCGGCATCAACATCTACGCGATGGGCTTCAACATCCTGACCTCCTGGGGCCTGATCGTCGTCTATCTCTATTTCCAGATCCCGCTGATGATCGTCATCATCACGCCGGCGATCGACGGACTGAAGAAGGAGTGGGGCGAGGCCGCGGCGACGCTGGGCGCCACCACCTGGCAATATTGGCGCATGGTCGTCATCCCGGTCCTGTGGCCGAGCTTCCTCGGCACCGTCATCCTTCTGTTCGCCAATGCCTTCGGCGCCATCGCCACGGCCTACGCCTTCACCGGCTCCTCGCTCAGCATCGTGCCGATCAAGCTCTATGCGCAGATCCGCGGCGACGTGCTGCACAACCCCAATCTCGGCTACGCGCTGGCCTTCGGCATGATCGTGGTCACCGGGCTCGCCAACATCTTCTACATCTGGTTCCGCACCCGCAGCGAGAGGTGGCTCAAATGAAGACCGGTCGCTTCTGGGCCTGGCTCACCTTCGCCATCGGCGCTGCCTATTTCTTCATCCCGCTGATCGGCACCTTCGAGTTCTCGCTGCGCATGCGGCGAGGCGCCTATTCGTTCGACGCCTACAAGGTTGTACTGGGCGATCCGCGCTTCCAGGAGACCTTCCTCTACTCGGTGGTCGTCGCCGTCTTCACCATCATCCTCGGCGTGCTGCTGGTGGTGCCTACCGCCTACTGGATACGCCTGCGCCTGCCGCAGCTTCGGCCGGTGGTCGAGTTCATCACGCTGCTGCCGCTCGTCATCCCGGCGATCGTCATCGTCTTCGGCTACATACGCATGTACGGCTCGTCCTCGCCGCTGCCGTTCCTCGGCTCGGCGCGCGGCACCGATGCGCTCTTGGTGATCGGCTATTCGACGCTGGCGCTGCCCTACATGTACCGCGCCGTCGACACCGGCCTGCGCACCATCGACGTGCGTACGCTCACCGAGGCGGCGCAGATCCTGGGCGCCGGCTGGGCGACGATCATCGCCCGCATCATCCTGCCCAACGTGCTGATCGCGGTGCTGTCGGGCGCCTTCCTGACCTTCGCCATCGTCATCGGCGAGTTCACGCTGGCGAGCCTGCTCAACCGGCCGGCCTTCGGTCCCTACCTGCAGCTGATGGGCGCCAACCGCGCCTATGAGCCGGCGGCGCTGGCGATCATCGCCTTCGCCATCACCTGGGGCTGCATGTCGGTCATCCAGGTCCTCGCCCGCTTCGCGCCGAAATCGGCAAACCGCCCGAACTGAAAAGAGCACAGCCAATGGCCGATCCCTTCCTTTCCATCCAGAGCGTCAAGAAATCCTTCGGCAACGTCGCCGTGGTCAAGGACTTCAATCTCGACGTCGGTGCCGGCGAGTTCGTGTCCTTCCTCGGGCCGTCGGGCTGCGGCAAGACCACCATGCTGCGCATCGTCGCCGGCTTCGAGGAGCCGTCCGCCGGCAAGGTCTTCGTCGGCGGCAAGGACGTCACCAGCCTCAAGCCCAACCAGCGCAACATCGGCATGGTGTTCCAGGCCTATGCGCTGTTCCCCAACCTCACCGTCGCCCAGAACATCGGCTTCGGCCTCAAGGTCGCGGGCGTCGCCAAGGCGGAGGCCGAGGCGCGCGTCGCCGAGATGCTCAACCTGATCAAGCTGCCCGATTTCGGCGACCGCTACCCCTACCAGCTGTCCGGCGGTCAGCAGCAGCGCGTGGCGCTCGCCCGCGCGCTGGCGCCCAAGCCCAAGCTGCTCTTGCTCGACGAGCCGCTGTCGGCGCTCGACGCCAAGGTGCGCATCTCGCTGCGCGAGGAAATCCGCTCGATCCAGAAGAAGCTCGGCATCACCACCATCTTCGTCACCCACGACCAGGAAGAGGCGCTGTCGATGTCCGACCGCATCGTGGTGATGAACGAGGGCCGGGCCGACCAGACCGGCACGCCGTTCGAGATCTACAATCGGCCCTCGACCAAATTCGTCGCCAATTTCGTCGGCACGCTCAACGTGCTGGAAGGCACGGTCTCCGACGCCGCGTCCGGCAAGGTCCGCATCAACACCGAGGAGATCGGCCTCCAGGGCAAGCTCAACGGCTCGCGCTCGGGCGACACGCTGTCGCTCGCTCTGCGCCCCGAGGCGATCTCGCTCGGCCGCCGTCCCGGCACGGACACCAGCCTCAGCGGCCAGATCGCCGACGTGCATTTCCTCGGCTCGGTCATCCGCGTCCGTGTCGGCGTCGGCCAGAACATGGTCTCGCTCGACACCTTCAACAATTCCTCGACCCCGCCGCCCGTCGTCGGCGAAAAGACCGAGATCAGCTTCTCCTCCGGCGACGTGCTGGTGCTGCACTAGGCGGCTCGCGCCGGCCACCGGATTGCGTCGGGGCGGGATTTCCCGCCCCGATCGTTTTTGTGGCCGTGGAAACAGTCTCCACGGCCGGCGAACTTTCTTCGTCACCGCCGCATGCAGTCCCAACCCCTTTAGGCTGCCGCACTCGTCGCCTTTGGCGACCACGCTTGGGCAGGGCAGTCGCTTGTGAACTTACCCCCACCCCTAACCCCTCCCCACAAGGGGGAGGGGGATTTGGTAGTGTGCTGAGAGTTCTGCAAATTCGCTGAGAGAGGGCGGTCATGGCAGGCTGGTGATGTTCAAGGTCACCTGA
>NZ_JARDJI010000032.1:0-28075 GCF_039907765.1 Mesorhizobium sp. CC13
GGCCATGATCCTCGTCGCCATGGGCGGCAACCTCCTACGCCGGAATGCCCATCCCTGACTTTCCAAACGGACTCTAACAAACTCGCTCATTCGGGAAGAAGAGATAACGTAGTTCGGCAAGTACTGCGGTACCTCGGCGCCAAATTTTTCCGCAAGTTCAGGTACCCGATGTTAGGCGGTGCCATGCGCGACGCTCGCGCGCGGTCGAGCGCGTCGAGCCGGATCAAAATCGGCCTTGGCGAACACATGGTTTCATGTCCTCGCGCCGGAACCAGATGGCTCTGCCGCAACGAAGCGGCGGGTGGCCGGCGGTGAACACGATCTGCTCGTCGGCGCGCATCCGCAGGACTTCATGGGGTTGGATCAGCGGCCGCGCGGCGAGCTGCTTGGAGCGCGTTCGTGACGTTCCCTTCGATTGCGAACTGCGGCTGACCTGGTCGATCTCGACTGTCGTCGTGCCGCACCGTTTCGAGATGTAGTCGGCCGTCTCCGGGTCGTTGATTGCCGCGAATGAGATCCAACTCGCGCTCTCGAACCATTTGCTCGCCGCGTCGCGGCCGCCATAGGTCTCGCGCATCTGTCCGATCGACTGGTAGATCAACGTGAGCGTGATGCCATACTTGCGACCGGCGTCTCGGGCGGTCTCAAGGATCCGCATATAGCCAAGGCGCGCTACCTCATCGAGGAGGAAGAGCGCCCGGCCCTTCATCGCGCCATCGCGATTGTAGATCGCATTGAGGAACGAGCCGATGATGACGCGGGCGAGGCCGGAATGCGTCTCGAGGGTCTTCAGATCAATGTTGATGAAGACGTCGACCGTGCCAGCGGCCAGGTCGTCGGTCGAGAAGCTCGCCCCCGACACCAACGCGGCATAGTTCGGGTAGGACAGCCAGTGGGTTTCTTTGACGGCGTTCGCGTAGACGCCGCTGAAGGTTTCCGGCGTCATGTTGACGAAGGCGGCGACGTTCTCCTTCACGAAGTCGGATTTCGAATTCGCATGAATCGTCTGGAGCCGCTCGCGCAATTTCGGTTCCGGCTCGGCGAGGTTCTTGCGAACCTGCCGCAGCGTCTGATCCTTTTCTTCCGTATGCCCGGACAGGCACACGTCCGCGATTAGCGCGGTGAGCAACTGCAACCCGGACGCCCGGAAGAAGTCGTCGCGCACGCCGCTCGCACGCCCGCTGTCATTCATGATCCACGATGCCACTGCGGCGATGTCCTCTTCCTTGGTTCCGCCGAACCGGCCGATCCAGTCGAGCACGTTGACGCCGGTCTCCGGGCGCTTCGGATCGAGAACATGGATATCGCGCCCCGCCTTGCCGCGATGCTCCAGAACCATCGGTGCGACCTCGTTCGACGGATCGAGCACGACGAGCGTGCCGCCCCATTTCAGCGCGGTCGGGATCGTCACCGACGTCGTTTTGAAACCGCCCGAACCGGCGAAGACGATCCCATGGCTGGAGCCGAACGAGCCGTCGAAGCACAGCAGCGGCGACTTGCCGCCGGCGCCCCAGGTGTCGGCCTGATCGGCGCGAAACGCCTGCGTGGCGACAGTGTCCTTGTCGACGCGGTAGCGCTCGCCGATCACGATGCCGCCGGCGTCGGGAAACAGCTTTGCCGCGTCGGTGAGCTTCATCCATTCCGCTTCGCCATGCAGCGCACGCTTGCCGCGAATGCGTCGCGGCTCGGGCGCAGCGAACGCCGCGTTTCCCTTCAGGGCGACGCGCAATCCGAAGGTGGCCGCCATTGCCGCCGCCCCTGCCCCGAGCATTGTCGCCGGATCGAGATAGGAGAGAAGCGATTGCCCGTTTTCAACCTGGCCGGACATCGCCATCAGGCGGAATGCCTCGCGCGCGATGGCGATCGCTATCGTCACGCCGCTGCCGGCCGTGACGCCCGCGCCGGCGAACTTGATATTCGGCGATCCGGCGCAGGCGAACAGGAAGATGACGCCGACCGCTGCCGCCGCGATGTAAGGCAGCGCGATCCCCGCGCGTCCGAGGGCAAGGCGAGCAGCCTCCATCTTCCCGAACGTCGAAAGCCAATGCTCCATCCCCGTCGTCGTGAAGGTGACGAAAATCATCAGCGCGGCGGGCACGATGATGAGCGTCAGTCTATTCGCCGTCATTGCCGAAGGACTCCGCGCCGATTGCGGTCAGGCGCGAACGCTCGTCCGCGTCACCGTTCAGGCGCTGCCGTAGTTCGATCAGCGCGCCGAGGAGGAGCGCGCGTTTCTCGTAGCGCAGCCCGGCTTTGGCGATCAGGCCGCCAAGCTCGATCTTCTCCCGCGTGTCCTTCTTGCGGGCATCGGACGCCGTCTCCCGGTTCATGCGCTCAAGCCTCGCCAGCGCCGCCCGCAGTCGCGCCAGCCGCGAGCGACGTCGAGCCGTTTCCACCGCCTGCCCCCTTCTTTCCTCCGTTCGCAGCACCCTGTCCTCCGCGAAACCGTTTCGCCAGTTCCTCGAAGGCCGCCAGAAGTTCGATCTCATCGATCTCGATCTCGCCCAATCCAGCCTTGAGGGCGATCCGGCCGATCCGCTCCGCCTCTCGCGTCTCGGCGTGCTTCAACTGCTCCTGGAGCTTGGCGATCTCGTCACGGATTTTCGAGGAGGGCTTCTTCATTCCGGTTGGTCCTTTCATGCCGTTTCAGCTCTTGAACGGCATGAGAGTCCCCGAGATCGGCGTGCCGATCTACTAACAGAAATGCGAGTTGGCGCAGCCAACACCGTTGAGCATCATCCCGGCCGTTCCGAAGGAGCGGCTTCCAAGGGCGCAATTATACGTCGCTGGCGCGACGCCTTGCTTCCCGGCCCTGGTGGGGCTGCCGGTTCCGACGAACACATTGATTTCGTTCGCAATCGGGAGTGACTTTCGTCGTGGCCGTCCCTCATTTCTCCGTCAGCATCGTCGCTCGCGGCTCCGGCCGCAGCGCCGTGCTGTCGGCGGCCTACCGCCACTGCGCAAAGATGGAGTTCGAGCGCGAAGCCCGCACGATCGACTACACCCGCAAGCAGGGGCTCCTGCACGAGGAGTTCGTCATCCCGGCCGATGCGCCGGAATGGCTTCGGTCCATGATCGCCGATCGTTCGGTCGCGGGCGCCTCGGAGGCCTTCTGGAATAAGGTCGAGGCCTTCGAAAAACGCGCCGATGCGCAGCTCGCCAAGGACGTGACCATCGCCTTGCCGATCGAGCTGACCGCCGCGCAGAACATCGCCCTGATGCGGGATTTCGTGGCGGGCCACATCACCGCTAAGGGCATCGTCGCCGATTGGGTCTACCACGACGCACCGGGCAATCCGCATGTCCACCTGATGACGACCTTGCGTCCGCTGACCGATGACGGTTTCGGCGCCAAGAAGGTTGCCGTCCTCGGACCGGACGGCAAGCCCATCCGCAACGATGCCGGCAAGATCGTCTATGAGCTGTGGGCCGGAACCACCGACGACTTCAGTGCCTTTCGTGACGGATGGTTCGTCTGCCAGAACAAGCATCTGGCGCTCGCCGGTCTCGACATCCGCATCGATGGCCGATCCTACGAGAAGCAGGGGATCAGTGTAGAGCCGACCATCCATCTCGGCGTCGGCGTCACGGCGATCGAGCGGAAATCCGCGGCCGCCGCCCAGCCGATCACGCTGGAGCGCATCGAGCTTCAGGAGGAACGCCGCGCTGCGAACGCGCGCCGCATCCAGCGTCGGCCGGAAATCGTGTTGGAGATGATCACGCGCGAGAAGAGCGTGTTCGACGAACGCGACGTGGCGAAGATCCTGCACCGCTATATCGACGATGCGAGCCTGTTCCGATCGCTGATGGCGCGGATCCTGCAAAGCCCGGAAACGCTGCGCCTCGATCGCGAGCGCATCGACTTTGCCACCGGCGTCCGGTCGCCGGCGAAATACGCGACGCGCGAGATGATCCGGCTCGAAGCCGAGATGGTCAACCGCGCCGTCTGGCTGTCCGGCCGAACCTCACACGGCGTTCGGGAGACGGTGCTGGCGGCGACGTTCGCGCGGCATTCTCGTCTGTCGGACGAGCAGAGAACGGCCATCTCCCACGTCGCCGGAGACGAACGGATCGCCGCCGTCATCGGCCGCGCCGGCGCGGGCAAGACGACGATGATGAAGGCCGCGCGCGAGGCCTGGGAGGCGGCCGGCTATCGGGTCGTCGGCGGCGCTCTGGCGGGCAAGGCGGCCGAAGGATTGGAGAAGGAAGCCGGTATCGTCTCGCGCACGTTGTCGTCATGGGAGCTTCGCTGGAGCGAAGGCCGCAACCAGCTCGACGACAAGACCGTGTTCGTGCTCGACGAGGCCGGCATGGTGTCGTCGCGGCAGCTCGCGCTGTTCTTAGAAGCGGCAACGAGCGCCGGGGCGAAACTCGTCCTCGTCGGCGATCCGGAACAGCTTCAACCGATCGAGGCCGGCGCCGCATTCCGCGCCATTACCGATCGCATCGGCTATGCGGAACTCGAAACCATCTATCGCCAGCGCGAGCAATGGATGCGCGACGCCTCCCTCGATCTGGCGCGTGGCAAAGTTGGACAGGCGATCGATGCCTATCGCGCCCATGGCCGGATGATGGGCAGCGAGCTGAAGGCGCGAGCGGTCGAAAGCCTCATTGCCGATTGGAACCAGGACTACGATCCGGCGAAAACCAGCCTCATTCTCGCGCACCTGCGTCGCGACGTGCGAATGCTCAATGGCATGGCCCGCGCCAAACTGGTCCAACGCGGCATCGTCGCCGAAGGAATTGCCTTCAAGACCGAGGACGGAATCCGTAGCTTCGCCACCGACGATCAGATTGTTTTCCTCAAGAACGAGGGCAGCCTCGGCGTCAAGAACGGCATGCTAGCCAAGGTCGTTGACGCCGCGCCCGGCCGCATCGTCGCGGAGTTCGGTGAGGGCGAGCAGCGCCGGCAGATCATCGTCGAGCAGCGCTTCTATAATAATGTCGATCACGGCTATGCGACGACGATCCATAAAGCCCAAGGCGCCACCGTCGACCGGGTGAAGGTGCTCGCTACGCTATCGCTGGATCGTCACCTCACCTATGTCGCCATGACCCGCCACCGTGAGGATCTTGCCGTCTATTACGGCCGGCGCTCTTTCGCCAAAGCCGGCGGCCTCATCCCGATCCTGTCGCGGAAGTACGCCAAGGAAACCACGCTCGATTACGAGCAATCGCCGTTCTATCGACAGGCCCTTCGCTTCGCCGAAGCCCGCGGTCTGTACCTCATGAATGTCGCCCGGACTATCGCCCGCGACCGGCTCGAATGGACGGTCCGACAGAAACAGAAGCTGGTCGATCTTGCGGCGCGGCTTGCGGCAATCGGCGCAGCACTTGGCCTGGCCCGCGGCAGCGACAAGCAATCCGTTCCGAACACCGCCAAGGAGGCAAAGCCCATGGTCGCCGGCATCACCACCTTCGCCAAATCCCTCGAGCACACGGTCGAGGACAGGCTCGCCGCCGATCCCAGCCTGAAGAAGCAATGGCAGGATGTCTCGGCCCGTTTCCATCTCGTCTATGCCCAGCCCGAAGCCGCGTTCGCCTCCGTCAACGTCGACGCCATGCTGAAGGATCAGAAGGTTGCGACAGCGACCATGGCGAAGATCGCGGCCGCGCCGGAAAGCTTCGGTACTCTCAAGGGCAAGACAGGGATCTTCGCCAGCCGCGCCGACAGACAGGAGCGCGACACCGCGCTCGTCAATGCACCGGCGCTCGCCCGAAACCTTGAACGCTATCTTCGTGCGCGCGCCGAGGCGGAACGCAAGCATCAGACCGAGGAGCGCGCCGTTCGTCTGAAGGTCTCGGTCGACATCCCAGCCCTTTCCCCGAGCGCGAAGCAGACGCTCGAACGGGTGCGCGACGCGATCGACCGAAACGATCTCCCGGCAGGTCTCGAATTTGCGCTCGCCGACAAGATGGTGAAGGCGGAGCTGGAGGGATTTTCGAGGGTCGTCTCCGAGCGTTTCGGCGAACGCGCCTTCCTCGGCGTTTCGGCGAAGGACGCGAACGGGGAGGCGTTCAAGTCCGTCACCGCAGGAATGACCGATGCGCAGAAGGCCGAGGTGCAAACGGCCTGGAACTCGATGCGGACCATCCAGCGGCTTTCGGCGCATGAGCGTTCCACCGACGCGATCAAACAGGCCGAGGCACGTCGCCAGGCACAAGCGAAGGGGCTTTCCCTGAAATGACGTATGCACTCTTCTGCCGCCGATCGGTCTTGCGACATCGACGCAGGACCGTTGCTGCTGTCTTTGCCGGATTGGCCCTCTCGGTGGGCATCCTTGCTGCAGGCGCCATTGCGGGATACCACATCAACTTTACGCCCAGCGAGCCGCTCGGCTTCTGGCGCGTTCGCCCGCTCGAGCGTCCGATCGCGGTCGGCGATCTTGTCTTCATCTGCCCGCCGGGGACAGCGCAGTTTGCCGAGGCGCGGGCGCGGGGATACTTGCGGCGCGGGCTTTGCTCGGCCGGCGTTGCGCCGCTGATCAAGACGGTCATCGCCATCGAGGGGCAGCGCATCGAGATTGACACCGATGTGCGCGTCGACGGCCGTCGCATCTCCGAATCCGGCGTCGTGTCAAAGGACGGCAAGGGGCGTGCGCTTGATGCCCATGCCGGCGGGATCGTCCCGGCCGGCAACGTGTTTCTTCATTCTCCCTATTCCGCGTCATGGGACTCTCGCTACTTCGGTCCGATCCCCGCCTCCGGCGTTCTCGGTCTGGCGGAGGAGGTGCTGACCTATGCGCCGTGAACTGACCCGCGTTGCCCTGCTCGCTGGCGGAGCCGTCGCTTCCGGCTGGATCGGTTGGAGCGGTCATGTCCTTCTCCTGCCCGCCGCGATTGCTTTCCCGATGCTCTGGTCCCTCGCGCCGACCCGCCCGGCGGCCGCACTTGTTTCGGCGGGATATTTCCTGGCAGCATCACGGGGATTGCCGCAGGGCGTGGCCACCTTCTACGCATCCGACCTCTGGCCCGGCCTTCTGCTCTGGCTGGCCGCGTCGGCGAGCTTCGTCGCCGTCCACACCGCGTTCTGGTCGAGGGCGGGAACCTGGCGCGCGGCGCGCTATCTCGCTGCCGCCCTCCTCATGGCAATTCCGCCCTTCGGGATCACCGGTTGGGCGCAACCGATCACCGCGGCCGGCGTCCTGTTTCCCGGATGGGGATGGCTCGGTCTCGTCGCCATGACAGCCGGCCTCATGGGCCTCGTGTCCCGATTGGGACCGGCTGTCGCGCTTGCCTTGGGAGGCTTTTGGCTTTGGTCCGCCGCTTCGTGGACCGATCCCAAAGTACCCGAGACATGGCGCGGCGTCGATCTGGCGATGGGTGCTTCCCTAGGTCGGGAGGCTGGTCTTCAGCGCCAGCGTGACCAGATTGCCACGGTGAGTGGCGCGGCGAGCGACGGCGTTCGGCAGGTTGTCCTCCCCGAGAGCGCGCTCGGCTTCTGGACGCCGACTGTCGAGCGCCTTTGGGTCAGTACCGTCCGCGATAGCAATGCCACGGTCATCGCCGGGGCCGCAGTGGTTGACGCCGGCGGCTATGACAATGTCCTCGTCGCGATCGGCAGGGACGGCAGCAAGATCCTCTATCGCGAGCGCATGCCGGTCCCCGGCTCGATGTGGCAACCATGGCGCTCCTGGCTTGGCGGCGGCGGTGGCGCTCGCGCCCACTTCTTTGCCAATCCGGTGGTCGAAGTCGGGTCGACGAGAATCGCACCGCTGATCTGCTACGAGCAGCTCATCGTTTGGCCGGTCCTGCAGTCGATGCTGGGTGGTCCCGACATCATCGTCGCCGTCGGCAACGGATGGTGGACAGCCGGTACTTCCATCGTCGCCATCCAGCGCGCGAGCGCGGTCGCCTGGGCGAAGCTCTTCGCCAAACCTCTTGTCCTTTCCTTCAACACCTGAGTCCGGAGCCCGCTATGCTGGATGCCGCCCTGATCGAAGAATGCGCCGATCCCTCGCTCAAGCCCGCCATCGTCCAACAGTTCGTGGAGATGGCCGGCTCGCCCGATCCGCTCGCCATCACCGTCAAGTCCGGCGGACGGCTCATCCTCGTGCCGAAACCGAAAACCTCCGACGAAGCCATGGAAATCGTCCGTGAGAATGTCGGCCGGGCGGTCGTTCGCGTCGGGCTGACGCAGTTCCCCGCCGGCGTTGGAATGACGGATGCGTCCGAGCTGAGAGCCGATCTCATCGATCCTTGCGAGAACCTGCGCATGGGTACGACGATGTTCTCCAAGGTCATGCGTATCGTTGCCAAATGGTATGGTAATCCTACGGAGAGCGAAGTGTTGCCGCAGATCTTCGAAGATGCCGTCTATTCGTGGAAGACCGGGGAGTTCGAGGGCGAGAGCGTATTTCAGGCGCTAGATCCCGGAACGAATTGGAAAGCGCCGGATGTGGCGCGCACGTCTGAAAATCCGGAGCCGGAAAAGACGGCCGAAGACATGGCCGAGGACCAGGAGAAACGGTCCTCCGGAACGCGCACCGGAAACTCCGAAATACGAATCGACCTGTCGCGGATCAACGGAAAGTAGAGTTTCGATCAAACGTCTGGCAGCGCGTAACGTGTCAAGACTGTCACGCCGTCATCGATCGTCACTTCGATGACCTCGTTTACGATTTCGCCATCGTTGCCAAGTTCGTCAACGATTGCGGCAAAGAGCTCCCGCTGTAGTGCGGGAAGCACCTGCGGTACGATGATGATGAGGCCGGCGTGCAATTCCTCTCTCGCGTAGAGTTTTCGAAAGTCGCGAGCGTTGTTGGTCACGAATGTAAAGTCCTCGGCCACGATCCGAGGCATCAGGTCCCAATCAGTCTCGCCGCCCAGGCCCAGCCAATTGACATGAGAGCAATCGTGGCCGCGTTCTTGCGCCACGGCCACGAGGGATGTGTGGAGGCATTCATCGATGAGGAATTTCACGCCGGCTAATCCGGTCTCTTCGGTGCGCTATCGCTTGAAAAAGATAAACTCTTGCTTGATTTAACCCTCAACCCCTGATCTGCAAGCCTTTTCGGTCGCCCCCGGGCGGGATGGGCAGCAGCCCAAATCTCTGCAAGCTGGACCATATGCGCCTTGAGTGCAGGATACCCATCGACGATTTCCTCGGTTGTTGCGCCCTGGGCCTTCATGGCGGCAATCGTCCGCACAGGAACGCGCGTACCCTTGAACACCGGTTCGCCGCCAAGCACACCCTTGGACCTATGGATGAGATTATCGGCTTCGCTAAGAGCATCGGCACGAGCCGCGAGTTGTTCTCTTGCACGTGCGACATCGACGATCAGATAGTCATCTGCCCTGACCGTGTCGGCGCCAGGATTTTCGTCGATGGCGTCGAAGAGGCGTTTTCGGCGTTCGGCCGAAAGGATCGATCCGACACCGTACCAAAGCTTCAGGCGAAGCAGATCGTCATCCGTGATCACGCGATTCCGGTGACTGGCAAAGCGGCTTCCGATGATCTGTTTGTCGATGGCATTGTGGACCGACTTGATGCCGATCCCGCTCACGGCGGCCGCCTCAGTGGGCGTGTACTCGCGAAGGGCTGCTGACATAATCATTCTCCTTGCGGAGAATATATATTACGCGCGCACAAATCTCAATATGTAACGAGCGGCCGCCATTTGCTCCGGCCACTCCTTTGGGGACGAGGATAGGTGAAACCGGATCGTTCCGCGCTACTCGTCCGATTTTGGGTCCGCGGAAAGCTGCCGCTCCTGTCGAGGCTGGAGCAATTCCCATGCTTCAATGCCCAGCACTGTCGCGAGCCGATCCACGACGTCGATGCTTGCTCCATAGATGCAGCGTTCCAAAGAGCTTACATACGTCCGATCGATTTCGGCGCGATGGGCAAGCTCCTCCTGCGACAGACCTTTGTGTTGTCGGGCGGCTCTGAGATTTTGCGCGAAAAGTTCCCGGATCTCCATTCTGGAGAGAGCAGCGGGTTGAAGAGTATTTCACCACGGAGTATTCTCTACATGGTCGCTAAGAGGGGCCATGCGTTCTCATTCATTGCAAACAAGCCTCCAGAGTCACGTGGTGGTTTGTTTCGAATTCAGGTATCGACTTTGATCGCTGACTGAGACGGATGGCGTGCGCATGTGGCGCACGTACATTGACCAGTTCGATAGGCGGGCTTGAGGTATCGTGTCGGAAAACAAATTAGTCCTGCGGCCGCTCATCGGTCTCACGAATGGTCTGGAGCCAAGGGAGATCGAGCGGTTCGTCGTCGAGGAGATCGAAAAGCATCGTCGCCTGCGCGACGACGCCATCGGGCTCGAGGCAATCCTGGAGCCGCAGCCGGCCGGGGACGCGAAAACCGAAACGAACCGGGCCTATATCTCGGCGATGATTGCCGTGCATGCGCAGCAGACGGTCGTATCGACCCTTCTCGACATTCTCGGCTACATACCCGAGATGCCGAAGAAGACGCCGCATTGAATTTTCAGATCAGGCCAAGCTCCTTGGCCAGTGCGGTGGCCTGCGGCAATGATGATACGCCGAGTGCTGCCTTCGCGTTGCGAATGAAGAAGGCAACATTGGAGTAAGTCGTATTCTCGATGACGGCGATGTCCTTCATCGATTTGCCTTCGGCGGACCATCTCAGGCACGTCAGCTCGTCCGCTTTCATCTGAATGTTGGTTCGGCGCGTCGGCCGCATCCGCATGACCTCCATGCGGGAATGCACCTGACCGAACGACGCCGCAGCCATGACAGGGTTGAGGTCATGTTCCTCGGCAAAGCTCGCCTCGCTCGATGCCAGGGTCAGCATCGCCATGCGACCGAACCCGGTCTTGATCGGGACGGAGATGCCCGAGCGAATGCCGAACTCCGCCGCCTCGCCGTAAAAAGCGCGTCGTTCCTTGCTCATCCGTGGCGTCGTGATGTTCGACCAGACGAATGCTTCGGCACGAGACCTCGCGTTGAGCACGACCGGGTCGATGAGGGCATAGCCCCTGTCGAAATATCGGATCTGCCACTCTTTCGGATAGTTGGAGATGGCCGTCTGCGTCTCCGCTTGCAAATTGAGATAGGCAAAGACGTTAAAGCCTGCCTCGCAGGTCAGTCTTTGAAGTGTCGCCTTAACCGAGACGTCATCCTGCGCGAGCGTAATTTGTTCAGTCAGTCGCTCGAACCATTGGTTCAATTCAACACCTCCACCGCCGAGGGAATGAACACAGCAATGCTGTCGTCAACGATACTCGCGAGTCGAAAAACACGCGGCGTTTATCCGACAGCGATTTGCGAGGGCGCGGAGCTTCGTCAATCCGAAAGATGACAATTCAATGGCACTTTTACCCACATATAATTGTGGGTTAGCGAAATCGCTCAACCAGGGCAGGTTGTGTGCAGGTTTCGCACTAACGCACGGCGTAAACCGCCGGGAAGATGATGTCCTGATCGACGAGAACGTTGAACTTGTAGCCGGGGCGGATGCGGACCGTCGGCTGCACGTTGAGGTTCTTCGCGATCGTCTGCTCCGCCACGCGACCGAACGACTCGGCAAAGTTGCGCCGCGCCGCATCGGATGCGGTGTCCTGTGTGGCCAGCGTCGAGCTCTCCGGCATGGACATGTCGATGCCCGTGCCGATGATCGCGACGAGCGCCGCCGAGCCGAATGTCCGAAAGAGATGGCGGTCGAGCTTGTCCTTGAAGCCGCCATATCCTTCGGCATCCGTACCCGCCATGCCGCCGATCTGGAGGGTCGAAC
The DNA here is from genome assembly GCF_039907765.1 of Mesorhizobium sp. CC13. Taxonomy (NCBI): domain Bacteria; kingdom Pseudomonadati; phylum Pseudomonadota; class Alphaproteobacteria; order Hyphomicrobiales; family Phyllobacteriaceae; genus Mesorhizobium; species Mesorhizobium sp. CC13. The sequence goes on from NZ_JARDJI010000032.1 coordinate 11,708, forward strand.
CGTTCGGGAAAATCAGGTCCGTCCACACGACGAGGACGCGGCTCTGGCCGAAGGAGACCTTGGAGTCGTAGCGGCCGAAGAGCTTGGCGCCCTGCGGAATGAGCAGGCGATAGCCGGTGGCGCTGTCATAGACGTTCTGGCTGACCTGAGCGGTGATGCGGCCGGGTAGATCGGAATTGAGGCCGGTGATCAGGGTGGCCGGGATCACCGAGCCGCGCTTCAGCTCGTAAGGGGAAAACTGCGGCACGACCTGGTTCGGAAGATAGCCGAGATCCTTGATGTCCTGATTGAAGAAATCTTCCTTCGAGGTCTGGCCGTTCGGATCGACGTTCTGGCCGAGGAGCCCAGACTTCATGGCGGCGGTATAGAGATCGGACGCGCTGCTCGGGTTGGCGGCCAGATTTTGGCGGTTCGTCGCCGTCGTGTTCGAGTTATTTCGCTCCAGATCGGAGATGTCGACCTTGAGGGGCGAATCCAGCGCGCCGGCCCGCGCCTGCAGCCGCGCCATTTGCTGGCGGTGGCGCTCGCGAACATACTGCTCGTCCTGCTCCCGCTTCAGGCGAGCCAGCCATTCCTCTTCGGACTCGAGCCGCGGTCGGCGTTCTTCCCGTTCGGCTCTCCCCGGCAGCTCGGCGGGCGTTTCCTTTTCCTCCTTCTGCTGGATAACGGGCGTCGGCTGAAACACCTCCCGCTGTTCCGGCTCCCCGATGATACCGTCCGGCACACCTTGCTTGAGCTTGTCGCCAAAGCTCGAGGCCGGCGCATTCGAGGCACTGTCGAGGTCGTTGCTCCGGTTGAAGGGCAGACCGCGCCAGGAAAGGCCGATCACGACCACGCCGAGGAACAGGACGATGATGACGATCGCCACGATGATCGGGAGCCGATTGAGGCGCCGCATGTCCTTGCTGTTGTCGGATTGAGCGGCCGTTCCGAGCTGGAGCGACTGGACCATGTTCCCCTCCGTCAATTCCGCTGCATGATGGAAAGTGGGCTCGCCGGCGCAGCACCCCCGGATGTCGCCGTATAGGCGCGGCCGAGGGCGAGCGAGGGCGTGGAGAGGCGGGCAAGGATCTGGCCGTCGACACTGTCGATCCCGTAGACAAGCTCGACGGGTTTCACGCCCTTTTCGAGCTTCCCATCCGTCACGACGCTATAGCCCCAGCCCTTCAGCGCAGCCTCGAGCGCGACCGCGAACTCTGACGTGCCCTTGTCCATTTTGATCGTCGTGGTGCCCGCCGTCCCGATCTGCTCAGCAAGCCGGCTCGCCATTTCGCCGGCAATGGCGCTTGCGGCCGGTCCGGTGACCGTGGCCGGCGTCGAACTGGTGGCAAGGGTGTCGTCGACCGTCTGGCAACCGGCGATGAGGCCGGCGGCGAAGAGAAGAGGAAGGATCGCGCGCATCAGTCAGCCTCCCCGCCGTATGGTGATCTTCTGCTGGCGCCAGCCGACGCCCGACACGAGGATCGCCTTGTCGACCGCATAGTCGACGATCATCATGTCGTGCTTCATCCGGTAGTTGACGACGCGGTTCTGGCCGCCACTGACGACAAACAACACCGGCGCGTCCTGCCCGGCGATTGAGCGGGGAAACTGGATGTAGGTCTTCATGCCGTCCGAATAGACCCGCTTCGGCTTCCAGGATGCGCTGCCGCTGACCGAGTAGGAGAAGTTCAACTTGTCGGGCGCGGAACCGGGGATGCCGCCGGTTTCAAGCCGCGCATTGATGTCGGCAAGTTTGGTGGAGACGTCTTCCGGATACTCGAAGCCGACGCGCGCCATATACCGGCTCGGATGGGACTTGAGCTGGATATGGTAGGTCCGCCGCGAGGTCGTGATGACCATCGAGGTCACGAGGCCGGCTTCGGATGGCTTGACGATAAGGTGGATGGCCTGGCCGCCGGCGGCGCCGGAGGTGGCGGGTTCCACCTTCCAGCGCACCGTGTCGCCGACCAGCACGTCGCGGACGATCTCGCCGCCTTGCAATTCGATGTCGCAGACCTGAAGCGGCGAGCAAACGACCGAGGGCTGGGTCTCGCCGAACAGGAACACGACCTTTCCGTCCGGACCTTTGCCGACAAGGCCGGGTGTGCCGCGCCATTTCCCAGAAATGTTCGTGCCTTTGACCTCGTTCGTGGTCATGCCCTGCCCGAAGGCGCCGGTCGTAAAGACGAGTGCGGCCATGCAGCCTGCGGCCGCGATCGATCCTGTTTTTCGCATGTGATTTTCCCTGCCCTTAGAGCTGTGCCGTCCAGTCGAAATCGCGGACATAGAGGCCGATCGGATTGAGCCGAATTGTCGCCTCGTCCTGCGGCGCGGTCACTGTCACAGTGGCGATCCCGCGGAAACGCCTGGTTCCGGTTTCCTTGCCCTGCCGGTCCCGCTCATATTCGGTCCAGTCGACCTGGTAGGTCTGGTTCGACAGCGCCACGATGTTGTTGACCTCGATGGCGACCGTCGAAGTCTTCGCTTTCTCGAACGGCGAATTGCCGCGGAACCAGGAATTGATCTTCTGCGTCGACGGGTCGGATGTCCTGAGCAGCGCATAGGTCCGGTCGATGTATTGCTTCTGGACCACGGCATCCGGCGTGATCGACCGGAAACTGGTCACGAAGTTGCCGAGCGTCGCGCGCACCACGCGGGCATCGGCATATTCGATCTGTTCGGGGAAGCCGACGGTAACGGAGGTGCCGAGTTTGTCGACCTCGACGATATAGGGGACCAGCTTGACCTGGGTGCTGAGATACATGGCGTAGCTGAAGCCGATCACGGCCATGGTCAGTCCGAGGATTCCGACGATGCGCCATGCCCGCGCCGACTGGACATAGGAGCCGTAGCGCTCGGACCATTCCTGGCGGGCGGCAAGGTAAGGGTTTTCGGGGGCGCGGTCTGCGGCCATCGATCAATCTCTTCTTCTTATGGTTTGTCGTTGCGTTCGGGGAGAGGCTTCGCGCCGCTGCTGCCGCTGCGCTTCTCGTCGAGTTTGGCGTTGGCGAGGCCAAGGATCGAACCGGCATAGGCGCCGGGCGAGCCGATCGCCTTTTCCTTTGCCGCCGAGCCGGCCGCTTTCGCGCCGGCGCTGAGGCCCGCACCAACGCCGCGTGCGGCAGCACCCGCTACGGACGAGCCCGCGGCCCGCGCCGCTTGGGCCGCCGCGGCACCCGCACCCGCGGCGCCGGCCGCGAGGAATGCCGCGCCCGCAGCGACGGACCCTGCCTGGCCACCGTGTCGGATCGTCTCCATGCCGCCGGTGACTGATGCGCCCTGCACGACACCCTGCATGATGCCGGGGACGTACATCGCAATGATGAAGACGACGACCGAAATCCCCGCAATCGCGAGGGTGGTGATGAATTGATCGGATTCTGCCGTGGGCGCCTGCGCCAATCCGATGAGAACTTCCGAGCCGATGCGCGAGATCATGACGAGCGCCATGAGCTTCATGCCGACGCCAAAGGCATAGACCAGATACCGGACGGCGAAGTCCTTGGTAAACGAAGAGCCGCCGAGACCGAGCATGATCATGCCCGCGAGCAGTCCGATATACATCTCGACCATGACGCTGACGAAGATCGCGGCAACGAGGGAGAAGCAAATGACGACGACGCCCATGGCAAGAACGGCGGCGATCGCAAGGGCATTGTCCTCGAACACTCCGAACTGTGCCTGCTGCGACATTTGGGACGCGACGCGGATGCCGGCGTCGAATACCTCGGCGGGTGAAGCTGAGCCGCCGCCAGCGCCGATCTGGAAGAGGCTGTCGACCACAGCCCGCGCAAAAGTCGGCCCCTGATCGAGAACGAAGGCAAAAAAGCCGATGAACATGATCCGCCGGACCAGTTCGGCGAACCAGCTGTCGAGCGATGCGGCCTGGATTGCGAGCCATACTGCCGCAATGGCGACCTCGATGCCGGCCAGAATCCAGAACAAGGATCTTGCCGCGTCGATGATGGTGGTTTCCCACCCCTTCGCCGCTGTCGAAACCTGGTTCTCCAACTCCGTCAACACCTGGCCCTGTTGAGCGAAAGCAGGCACGGCGAGCGTGAAGCTCAATAGCCCCGCGATCAGGAAAATGCGCTCAAGTTCGGGTTTCACCATCTGGGACGCATCTCCTGTCCTTTCTCGATCGGCGGCAACTCCTTGCCCGACCCGAAGAATTTCTCGCGTGCCGCGCGCTGCTCCTCTGTCAACGTCCGCTTGTCGGTCTCCCCGAGGTTGATAATCACCACGGCAGTTGTCGCCGAAAGCGCAGCAATAGCGGCCAGCAATCCGAAGATGATAACGGGGCGGTTCACCAGCGCGGTTCCATCTTCTGGCCTTCAGGAATGGATTTGACCTCGGCGTTGAAGAACTTTTCGCGCCGCGCCTGCGCAAGATCCTTATCGGTCTGTTCGGTCTGGAGCCAGGTTCCCATCATCGTCATCTGCTGCGAGACGAGGCCGCGCAGCTTCTGCATCTGCGCGACCTGTTGCGCGGCGATCTGGTGGCCGACCTGCAAGGCCTTCATCTGGCCGTCGGCGCTCTGGGACATGCCGCGCAGCTTCTCCATTGTGCTTTCCTCGGTGTCGAACTGGTCGGCCGTGAGGCTGGCGGCGTTGAGCGTGCTTGCGATCGTATCCCGGTTCGTGTCGGACCAGGTCTGGTAGGCCGACGAGAAGTTCTCCTTGTTCGGTAGGTTCTCTTTGAGATCGGCATAGCTCTTGAACCGCTGCTGCAGCACGTCGTCGGCATTGCCCATCGAGAAGGCGATGCCCTGTCCTTGATTGACGACGCCACGGAGTTGATCCAGATCGCGCTCGACCTGCCCCCAGATGTGCTGTGGAAGCTGCGCGGTGTTTTGCAGCATATTCTCGTACATCTTGAGCTGGTTCTGGATCTGCTCGGCCAGCTGGCCGATCTGGGTCAACTGATTGTCAACCTGCAAACCGGAACTCTTGAGGAGATCGACCAGCTGCGCATTGTTGGCGAGCTGCGTCCACTCGGTCGCGGCGCCGGTCGCGGTTCCAGCATGCGCCGGCACTGTAATCGTGGCACCTGTCACCAGAGCCGTAGCGAGAAACCATCTATTCGTTGTCGAGCAGCGACGTGGCATCGGAAACTCCTCTCGATTGAAGCCAATGGACCGGCCAGGCTTGGCCGTGTTCGGATTTGAGCGCCCGGACGCGCTTCAGGTCTTCCTTGCCGGACGCGCCAACGAAACTCAGGGCGACCGGACCGAGTGACATGTCGAAGAGCCGCCGGCCTTCCGGTGTGGCGACGTAGTATTCGCGCTTCGGAATGGCGGTGGAGACGATCTCGATCTGGCGTTCGTTGAAGCCGATCTGCTCGTAGAATTCCCGCGTGCCCGGTTCACGCGCCGCGCCGTTGGGCAGGCAGATCTTGGTCGGGCAGGATTCCTTGAGAACGTCGATGATGCCAGACCGTTCGGCGTCCGAAATCGACTGTGTCGCCAGCACCACCGCGCAATTGGCCTTGCGGAGGACTTTGAGCCATTCGCGGATCTTGCTGCGGAAGACAGGATGCCCGAGCATCAGCCAGGCTTCGTCGAGGACGATGAGGCTCGGCGCACCGTCGAGGCGCTTCTCGATCCGGCGGAACAGGTAGGTCAGGACCGGCACCAGGTTCCGCTCGCCCATATTCATCAGCTGCTCGATCTCGAAGCACTGGAAGGCGCCGAGCGACAATCCGTCCTGTTCCGCATCGAGGAGCTGGCCCATCGGACCGTCGACGGTGTAGTGACGCAGCGCATCCTTGATTTCCCGCATCTGTACGCCCGAGACGAAATCGGAAAGCGAGCGGCCCGGTGCGTTTGCCATGAGGCCGATCTGGCGGGAGATGGCATTGCGGTGGTCGGGTGTGATCGTCACGCCCTGCAAAGCCACCAGCATCTCGATCCATTCGCTCGCCCAAGCCCGGTCGCCGTCTGTCGAAAGTTCGGCGAGTGGGCAGAAGGCAAGCGCCCTCCCCTGCTCTTCCGTCTCGCCACCGATTTCATAGTGATCGCCGCCCGCGGCCAGCGTCAGCGGATAGAGGGAGTTGCCCTTGTCGAAAGCGAAGACCTGCGCTTGGCTGTAGCGGCGGAATTGCGCCGCGATCAGGGCGAGCAAGGTCGATTTGCCAGAGCCGGTCGGGCCGAAGATCAGGGTATGGCCGACGTCATCGACATGCAGGTTTAGCCGGAACGGCGTCGAACCGCTCGCGACCTGCATCAGCGGCGGGGACTCCGGCGGATAGAAGGGGCATGGCGCCACCGGGCTTCCTGACCAGACCGAGTTCAGCGGAATGAGGTCGGAGAGATTGCTCGTGTTGATCAGAGGTTCGCGGACATTGCAGTACCAGTTGCCGGGCAGGCTGCCGAGATAGGCATCGGTCGCGTTCAACGTCTCGATGCGCGCCCCGAAGCCTTCCGCCTGCACCAGCCGGCGGATGGCCTCGGCCTTTTCCTGGAGCGCTTCGCGGTCGTCGTCGAACAGGATGACGACCGGGGTGTAGTAGCCATAGGCGACCAGTTGGGAGGATGCCTGCGCGATAGCGTCCTCGGTTTCCGCCACCATCGTCAAGGCGTCCTGGTCGACCGAGCGGGAATGCGTCTGGAACAGCTGATCAAAGAACGGCCGCACCTTCTGCTGCCATTTCTTGCGCGTCCGCTCCAGCTTCTGCCGCGCCTCTTCCGCATCGAGGAAAATGAACCGCGACGACCAGCGATAGGTCAGCGGCATCAGGTCGAGGCTGTTGAGGATGCCCGGCCAGCTCTCCGCCGGCAGGCCGTCGATGGCGACGACGCCGAGAAACCTGTTCTCGATCTTCGACGTCAGGCCGTGCTGAAGCTCAGCCGTGGCGATCCAGTCGAGATACATCGGCACGTCGGGCAACCGGATCGGATGGTTTTCTCCGGTAATGCAAAAGCGCACGAACTGCAGCAGCTCGTCATAGCGGGCAACGCGCTCCCCTCCCCGCTCGGAGGTTTCGCGCGTTTCCATGCGCCGGATCGAAAGCGTGTTGGCGAGATATTGCTCGATCTCGCGGATCCCGTTCCTGAAAATGAAAAGCACGGTGTCCGCATAGGACTTCTTCCGGCTTTCCTCGTCCGAATAGATGTATCTGCTGAGCGCCGTCTTCTTCGACTCGAGCGGCTGGTAGGTGAGGATAAGTGCGTGGCGGCTCTCGAAGTGCCCCTGCTCGCGCTCGAAGTGCGCCCGGCGCTCCGCGTCGATCGCCCGCGTGACCGGATCGGGGAAGAAGCAGCGATCCTGGGATGGGTAGTCGACGGTCGGAATCCGAACGGCTTCCACCTGGATCATCCAACCGCTGCCAAGGCGCGAAAGGATCGCATTGATCTGGCGCGACAGCTCATTGCGTTCGAGGTCCGTAGCACTTTCGGCGTCCGGACCTGCGAAATACCAGCCGGCCATGAGGCTGCCGTCCTTCAAGAGAAGCACGCCATTGTCGACCAGACCGGCATAGGGGACCAGATCGGCGAAGGACGGGCCGGCGGCGCGGAAACGACGAAGAGCGACCATCGGCGCCTCCTCAGTACCGGCGCCAGGGCGACGTCGTCGCCTTGTAGTACGGCTTGTAGGAGATGTGCCGGATGTAGACCTTGCGCATCAGCGGATCGGACTTGGCCATCATGCGTAGCGCGCCGACGATTGTAACCCAGACGGCGATCCCAAAGAGTGCCGAATAGACGGTCAGCACGACGAAGATCAGGATGACGGCGGCAAGTCCGGTGATCAGCACCAGCTCCCGGTCCGCACCCATCAACAGGTTCGGCCGGGACAAAGCGCGGTGGATACGGTTGCGTTGCAGGCTGGAAAGGGACTCAGCCATGAGCCCCCTCCCCTCCTCCGGTGACCGGGTTCGTTTCCGCTTGCTCCTCGGGCGCTCCGATCGAGGCGCCAGTTGCACCGAACAGGCCAACGATCTGCGTCGCGCCGAGCAAAATACCCGCGACGAGGACCACATACATCAGCCGCCGCGCGAAATCGTTCAGCTCGCCGCCGAAGATCAGCATCCCGCCGGCGATTGCCACCGCGGCAAGCGCGATGTACCCGGCGACCGGCCCCGTAATCGATTCCTGGATCTGCTCCAGCGGCCCCTCCCACGGCAGGCCACCACCGGCGGAGCCTGCCAGCGCCGGCGACGCGACCACGATCGCGCCGAGTGCAACGAGGCAGCCAAGGGTAAAGGGGTTCCGGTTACGCTGCATCGCGTTCATCCTCTGCATAGGGTTCGATGTGGTACTGGCCGCCGGCGAAGCGGCTGACATGAAGGATCTCGGTCACGCGCCGGCCCTTCGGCGTGCGTTCGATGAAAATGATCAGGTCGACGGCATCGCCGATGACCGCCTGCATCGGCTGCTGGCAGGCTTCCGCCGTCAGCTGTTCGAGACGCTGGAGCGCCGCCCGCGCCGAGTTAGAGTGAATGGTCGCGACCCCGCCGGGATGGCCGGTGTTCCAGGCCTTGAGGAGCGTCAGGGCTGCACCGTCACGCACCTCACCGACGATGATGCGATCAGGGCGCAGCCTCATCGTGCTCTTCAGCAACCGGGACATGTCGACGGTGTCGCTGGTGTGGAGGCAGACGGCATTTTCCGCGGCGCACTGGATCTCGGCCGTATCCTCAAGAATGACGAGGCGGTCCTCCGGCGCGTGCACAACGATCTCTGCGAGGATTGCGTTTGTCAGCGTCGTCTTGCCCGAGCCGGTTCCGCCAGCCACGACGATGTTCAGCCTAGAGGCGATCGCGCTACGGATTACCGACGCCTGGCACGGCGTCATGCACTTGATGCTGAGATAGTCGTCGAGAGGAATGAGCCGTGAGGCGCGGCGCCGAATTGTGAACGACGGTCCCGCGACCACCGGCGGCAGCAGGCCCTCGAATCGGTGCCCGCCAATCGGCAGCTCACCGGATACGATAGGCCGCTCTTCGTCGACCTCGGAATTGAGGACGTGTGCGACACTGCCAATCACCGTCTCGGCGGCCGAGCGCGTCATCTCACCGGCGGCGGTGATTCCGTGCCCCAACCGCTCGATGAAGAGTTTGCCATCGGGATTCAGCATGATCTCGACGACGCTGGGGTCGTCGAGCGCGACACAAAGATGATCCCCGAGTGCGTTTTGCAGCTTGCTGACAAGGCGCGGAAGGGAGCGATGTTGAGAGGACATCATGGTTCAGGCCGCCCTGTGCTGGAGGACGGGGGGCGTCGAGTGATAGCCGGCCGGTCGCAGCCGCTCGAAACTTTCCGCATCGGCCGGGAGGATCCCGGCTACGCTGCGCGTCTCGTTGATCATGGTGGGTTCGCCAAGACGCCGCATCGGCCATCCGGCGCGCTTCAGGATCCGTTCAAACCGCACGTCTGTCGCGGTGGCGATCTCGGTGTAGCTATTTGCCATGCACCACTCGACGATTCCGGCGAACATGGTGAGCGTGGCGGTGTGCAACGGTCCTTCCGCCCTACCCTCCTCACAGCCGGTATCGACGCAGAAACGGGAGCTTTCGATCATGCGCCGGTGCGCGGGAAGTTGGGCGCCGTGGAGGAGCTGTGGAAACAGTGTGCCCAGCATCGTCGAGCCGATGGCCGGAAGAAGACGCGCACAGCCGATGACGGCGTCGCTATCCGAGAGCGTGATGATGTAGGTCGGCTCGAGGTCGTCAAATTCGTCATACTCGCGGCCGGAAACGCAGCGGACGTTCCACGAAAGGCGGCCCTGGAAAATGCGCGCCCGCAAGCGGTGCATTTCGTCGATGATCCTGGTTTCCGAGGCAGTTCGGAGCTTCGAAATAGCGGTGACACGCATCGAGCAAATCTCCCTGGCGTTTGAGACGCAGGGTGGTTTGCCGTCAGTCTGGCGGGCGATCTACTCGCAAAAGTGTTAGTGAAATTCGCTGCGCACCCGCTACGCCGAGCGCCTTCACGAAGCGGGCGAACTCTAACAAAAGGGTTGGTAAACGCCGAACGCGTGCCGGCCAGAGCGCGGCGAAATCATCAGCGAAACAACAGGATAGCAGCGTGCCTCTGGAGTTGTGACAGCGCGACAGAGCTCATGGAGGACTTGTTAACCCTATTTCCCATCGCAAACATGTCGCCCCTCTTGCCAGATGGGTAGTCGCTGGGAGCACGGTGCACGGCACTCACCGAGCTGTTAGGAAAGGTCTCGGCATAGAAGCGGGCTGCAGCCTCGGCGCCCTTGTCGACCACCGGCAGATTATGTTCTCGGCAATTGCCATTGCTTGCCTTTTTCGCTTTTGAAGCCAATTCGGACCGAGGGTTTCCCCCGCACCTTGGGGGCGGTAGAGGGTCAGCCTCACCGGTGCACCATGAACATAGAATGCGCTCATGCCATCTCGCGTCCGTGAGCAACGCCTCATAGCGGCATCAGGACTGCCACTTTTAAGACCAGATGCGGGCAGTGGCTCAATCAGGGCGACGGTCCGTTTTGGGTCGATTTCGTTGAAGAATGCGGCGAGCACAGCATTTTCTAGTCTGTCTGCCGTATGCGGCAGGAGATGGTGAAGTTGGGAACGGCGGCCGGTTCCGCCAGGCGACTGCGGCAAAGTAGCTGCAACCGCCCTCGCCCGAATTTCAATGGCGACGACATCGGTACAAACTCGAGCGGACAAGTCGAGGCACCGTTCGACAAGACCTCTATGATAGCATCCCAGCTGTCTGTGGGGCTGGCAAAGTTGAGGCGAACGATTACCTCATTCGCAATGGTCTCGCTTGGTCATGCCGAAAAATGAAGCCTTATCGGGAGGCTCCGGAGGTGCCAACGCTAGGGGGCTGGGTGGGCTGCCCGCTCATGTAGCCATGGGAGTGGCATAGGGATCTGAAATGACATGCGCGCCGAAAGGCAGTCTGCCGTGAATCTGGAAGGTTCCAATGAGTGAGTTGACTACAGTCAACTGTGGCTTTCGGAGGCGTTCACGAAAGTCTCGTTAACCTTTCATTAACTTAAAACTTCTTGCCGGATCGAGAGAATCGCGTCTACATGCGGTTAGTATGCCAAGATGGCTTTTAAAGTGCATGTGCGAGATTTTTCGATGAATGTGGTGGCGAGCATCAAGGACGAAATTTCCGAGGTGGATCTGCTCATAACGCAGCAGGCGAACGAATTGTCTGCGATGTTGCACGAGCATCGGTTGGAGATGTTCCCGCCGAACGCGCAGAAATCCCTGCGGCCATTCCAACTTTCTGAAGCTGCCCAGTATCTGGGTGTCACTAGTGGTTACCTGAAGAATCTGTCTCTCGAGGGCAAAGGCCCTCAGCCGATGGTAACACCGTCTGGGCGTCGCTCATACACTGCCGAGCAGCTGCTTGAGATGCGTCATTTCTTGGACAGAAACAGTCGATCGGCAGCCAAGTATGTTCCGCACCGACGGGGTTCCGAACACCTGCAGGTGCTGGCGGTTGTTAACTTCAAGGGCGGTTCGGCCAAAACGACGACAGCTGCCCATCTTGCGCAACACTTAGCACTCACGGGTCATCGTGTGCTCGCTATAGATCTCGATCCACAGGCTTCACTTTCTGCACTCCATGGGTTCCAACCTGAAATCGACCATAACGAAAGCCTTTACGAGGCTCTGCGGTACGACGAACAAAGGAAGCCGCTCTCCGTTCTCGTAAAGAAAACAAATTTTCCGGGTCTGGATATCGTACCTGCGAACCTGGAGCTGCAAGAGTACGAGTACGACACCCCACTGGCACTCGCCCGAAACGACGGCTCAATGGGGCGTATCTTCTTTGGCCGACTCGACGAAGCCCTGACTGATGTCGCTGATACCTACGACGTGGTCGTCATCGATTGCCCTCCGCAGCTCGGCTATCTCACTCTAACAGCGCTTTCATCCTCGACGGGCGTTTTAATCACCGTGCATCCTCAGATGCTCGATGTGATGTCGATGTGCCAGTTCCTTCTTATGATGGGCGAGGTGATGGGCACTCTGAAACGAGCAGGGGCCAATATGCAGCTCGATTGGCTTCGCTATCTGGTGACCCGCTACGAGCCAACGGATGGCCCTCAGAGCCAGATGGTCGCTTTCATGCGTTCGCTTTTCAAGCAGCACATGCTTGTGAACGAGGCCTTGAAATCCGTAGCCATTTCGGACGCAGGCATCACGAAGCAGACTCTTTACGAGGTCGAGCGTTCTCAATTCACCCGATCAACTTATGATCGGGCGATGGAATCCCTGCAGCGCGTCAACGACGAAATCGTCGGTCTGATCCACAAAGCGTGGGGTAGATAATGTCGAGAAAGAACCTGCTGACGTCGCTCACTGAGCGCAAGTTGACTATGGTCAACTCGATGCCAAGCTCCCCGTCAAATGTCGATAGTTCGTCGGCTTCGCTGTCGCCAGCAATGGAGAGAAATCGCAGCCGCGGGGCATTTGGAGCCATCACGAAATCGATCGATGAGCTCGCCGAGAAAGCCCAGGCCGCCAAGGACTTCGAAGCCAAGATTCTTGAAGGCGCGACTGTCGTCGAACTTGACCCATCCATGATCGACGCGTCCTTTGTTGCAGACCGCATGGGCGACGATCACGTGGCCTTTGAAGAATTGGTAGAAGCTATTCGCCAAAGAGGGCAGCACAGCCCAATTCTGGTTCGGCCACATCCGACTCTGGAAGGCCGCTACATGACCGTATTCGGTCATCGGCGCGCTCGCGCAGCGAAGTTGCTCGGAAGGCCTGTCAAGGCTGTTGTTAAGGAGCTGGACGACAAGGACCACGTGATCGCGCAAGGGCAGGAAAACAGCGCTCGGGCAGACCTTTCGTTCATTGAAAAGGCTGTCTTTGCGGCCAATCTGGAACGAGAGGGATACGACCGCGACGTGATCATGTCCGCACTCGCTGTTGATAAGACGGTGGTATCAAAAATGATCTCCGTCACGAACGACATCCCATCCGACGTAATCCGTGCAATCGGTCCCGCAAAGAACAGCGGCCGTGATAAGTGGTACAGGGTCGCCATCAGGTTCCGCAACGGAGATGCGGGCGAGCGGGTAGGGGGGCTAACGGAGTCTCCTGAATTCCAATCAGTTGACAGCGATCGACGTCTGGAGCTGCTCACGAAGCAACTCCAAGGCGACAAGCCGAAGAAGAAATCGGCAAAAGCGAGGCCCAATGGCAAAGCCTGGGCTCCTGAGGACAAGTCAGTTCGCGTCGTTGCAATATCTCGACCGAAAGGATTCTCGCTCGACCTGACAGATAACGATGCGAAGCCGTTTGGTGAGTGGATTTCGAGCAATCTGGACAGCCTCTACGAGGCGTTCAGGAAGTTGGAAAAGTAGGAAAAAGGAGACTGAAACCGCAAAAGAAAAAGGCCCCCAAGCGACCGAAGTCGTGGAAGCCCTTCTCGATGTGTAGCAACTAGAGAATCGCATCTCCACGAATCACTGTCAAGAGTCGTAGCCGTCGTTTGAGCGGGCAGAGTTCTTTTGCCTTTCAATAGGTGAAGGAAATGGAGACGCATATTGCATCGACTCCCTTTGGGAGCCGGCCGATGTCGCTTGCCCTGTTGGCAGCGCAACGGAATTCCCGCGAAATCCCCGATGGGAGGGCGGTCGATAAATGGCAGGTCTACCGAGATCTGTGCGAGGGGAAGACACTCTTAGGTGTCAGTGATCGTGCACTTGCGGTCCTTGCAGGTCTGCTTTCGTTCTATCCGGACAACGAGCTGTCCGAGGAGAATGGGTTGATTGTTTTCCCGTCGAACAAGCAGCTGTCGCTGCGTGCCCACGGCATGGCCGATACGACGCTGAGGAGGCATCTGGCGGCCCTGCTGGATTGCGGTCTGATCCTGCGCAGGGACAGCCCCAACGGGAAGCGGTACGCCCGCAAAGGCAGGGGAGGGGAGTATGAACAAGCCTTTGGCTTCTCTCTGGCACCGCTTCTGGCCAGGGCGGGTGAGCTTGCCGAGGCTGCGGAACGCGTCCGAGCGGACAACGCCGCCCTCAGGCTCACGCGCGAGCGTGTGACCCTCTATCGGCGCGATGTCGGAAAACTCATCGAAGCGGCCATCGAAGAAGGCGTTGCTGGCGACTGGGGAAGCCTCTGGAGACGTTTCAGGGCCGTTGTTGAGGCTATCCCGCGTCGCGCCACGTTGGCTACCCTCGAGGCGATTGCGGCCGATCTGGCCGGTGTCCGCGAAGAAGTCGACAACATTCTGAATTCGCACATGAATGCTCAGAATCTGGACGGCAATGAATCCCGGAATGGATGGCAGCAATCTGATTCAAATACCAACTCCATTTTTGAACTTGAACCAGCTTTCGAGAAAGCCAAGGGCGAGGGCGAGACCAGGCCGAATCCGGTTGAGCCACCCAGAGGCTTTCCGCTTGGTCTGGTCCTGAAGGCATGCCCCGATATTGTTGACTATGCCCCCACCGGGATTGCCAACTGGCGGGAGCTGATGGCCACGGCGGCGCAGGTGAGGGGGTATCTTGGTATCAGCCCGTCCGCCTATGTCGATGCGCTTGATGTGCTCGGGCAAGAAAACACCGCGATTGTCATCGCCTGCATCCTGCAGCGCGCTCAGCATATCTCGTCTGCTGGCGGTTATCTCCGAAGCCTGACCGAAAAGGCGCGGACCGGGGCGTTTTCGGTTGGACCGATGCTCATGTCTGCGCTGAAAACCAATGGCGCTGCCTCGAGAATGGCCGGATGAGACGTAGTTGCCACCGACAACGGGTTTTCAGGGGGAGGGCGGCGCGCGCTGGATTGAAATATGGCTTGCTCGGTAATACCTTTCGGAAAATAGTTATTACCGAGGCGAATATGCCCGCAACAGTAACTGCAAAAGGCCAGGTCACGATTCCGAAGCCGGTCCGCGAGCTTCTGGGGATCGTACCCGGCAGCAAGGTGGATTTTCGGCGCGCTGCCGACGGCAGCGTTGTGATTGCGCGCGCCGACAAAAAGCAGCCGTCGAGCCGCTTCGCACGATTGCGCGGCCACGCCGGAGCCGGCCTTGATACGGATGCGATCATGGCGCTGACACGGGGTGAGGAGTGACGCTGGTTGATACCAATGTCCTGCTTGATCTTGTTACGGATGATCCGCATTGGGCGGACTGGTCGATCAATCAGCTGGAGGCTTGCAGCCTACGCGGGCCGCTGTTGATCAACGACGTGGTCTATGCCGAACTCGCGGTTCGATACGCGCGGATCGAAGATCTCGAGGCTTTCGTCGACCAAGCGGGCCTCGAGATTGTACCGATGCCGCGCGAAGCGCTGTTCCTGGCGGGAAAGGCGTTTACCCAATACCGTCGCGCTGGCGGTTCACGCACCGGCGTGTTGCCCGACTTCTTTATTGGCGCGCACGCGGCGGTCGCTGAATTGCCGGTTCTGACGCGCGATGTTGGCCGCTATCGATCCTACTTTCCTTTACTGACCCTGATCACTCCGGACGCTTGAACGGTTCGTACAGACTGGTGTGAACGAGCCTTGGACAACAGGCGAGGGACTTTCTAAGCCCACTAGCCTTGGTGAGGTCGACGCGCGCCGGCGCTGGTATTTGTAGGTCATTTCGGCGCTAGCGTGGCCAAGCTTGCTTCTGCACATAGCCTCCTCGACCTCGACCTCGACCGAGGAGGCCAGGCCGGCCCGCAGCGAATGGCCGGCGAAAAGCTTGGCGCGTTCGCCTTCGGCCAGGTCGCCGCGCAGTGTGCCGCGTTCGAGCGTTTCCAGCATGGCGATCAGGTCTTCGGGCATGATCGCTTCCTCTGCCGAAGCGGCCGTGCGTGGGCATTGCGGATCCCCGGCCATGACGGTGGCGATGGCGCGATGCTTCCTGTCGAGGGCAAGGCCGCGCTGGGCATAGTTCCTCGAAAGCGACGGCAGGCGGCGTTCGATGGTCGAGACGGCATCCTTCTCTCCGGCGGTGCCATCGGCAACCGTGCCCGACGCGAGTGCGATGACTTAAAGCGCGACGGTTTCGGAAACCGGCGGCAGTGCGCAAGGCCCTGCTGGCGTAGCCAGTCGCCAAAATGCTTCCGGTCGGCCGCGTAGGTGCGGCGGGTGTTGGCGGAACTTGCCGCTGCGACGTAAACGCGGGCGCGCTCGGCAAGGTCGCCAAGATGTGCAGGCAGACCCGGAGACCCTAATTCGGGCAGGGGAGGGGCTTCTCCGTGCCGATCGCCATCACGATTTCGACAATGTCGGGTAAGTCGTCGACCGGAAGAGTGTCGGCGGCGGCATTTCCGGACGAAATGACTTCTTCGGATGTGCGCTCTGGTCGAGCAGAGCACTGCGCAGCACGATCTTCGGACTTCTGGTCAACATTAGAGGCCATTTGAGAAGGTAATGCCTATCGGAACTGGACCAAATCCTGGAGGATTTGGCCATGTCTCGATGCCGTAATTGCGGTTTTGGCTGG
>NZ_JARDJI010000033.1:0-27993 GCF_039907765.1 Mesorhizobium sp. CC13
GGTCCACATCCGCGCCCTGAATCACGCTTCACGCCCGGTGGGAACCCCTCAAATCCGATTTTCCAAACAGCCTCTTAGGAAGAGAAGCGATGGCCGACCCGACGGAGATCTGTGAAGAAATACTGCGCGCTGGAATACGCTACAACGTCGATCACAACATTCTGAGGAGTGAGAACGTTATTGCCGAGCGCCTCCTATCACGCAGGGTGGAATTGATCGACGTCTACGAAGAGCTCCATGGCAAGTTGAGCGGCCGGTCCCAAGCGCTGGACGCATTTTTCGGAGCTCTGTTGAGCACCGCTGCTTCCTGGAATCCAGATAAACTTGCTCTTGCCCGAAAAGGGAAGGAGCGCCTTGATGCGGTCAACCAGTTGATCGCAACAAAAGCCGCCGAGTTGGCGGCGCTCCTCGACGAACGGTCAGATCTCCACAATCATTCTCAGTTTCGCACCGAAACGCACTACGATGTCTGCGATGTCATAGCCGCAGCCTCGCGAGGCAATCATCTGTTCGACTGGTGGGTTCGCGAAAAGCTTGCTGCCCTGAGCGGACAATTCGATCTGAAGTATTGGCCGACGCTGGCGGATGTCGCGAGGGAGCTGGCCACGGATGCAGCGCGCGCGAGTGCACAGGCATCCGACCCAGTGACGGCAGCCGGCACCAGGGGGGCGCGGTCCTCGCTTGCCGACTTTTTGAAGGCGTTCTTTGCCTCGATCGAGGAAAACAGCAGCCGTAGTTTTGGCCCGATTCCAAATGACTTCAAGCTGACCGATGGCGCTTATGCTTCACTCGCGAACTGCGCTCTGGACCTTTCGGCGGAGACGCTTGTTGACGCGGGCTATGTCAAGCGCTTGCGCCAACGCCAGCGAGAGGCGGAGCAGCAAGACTAGCCGATTGAACGCTGCCGACCGACGCCACGCTCAAATTGTGAGAGGATCGTCACCGGAGGCCGAAACCGCCTTGCGGGTTCGGTGCGCCTCGGCGCATAGAGCCGTCCGCTCGCCAGAGCGGCTCGCCCCAGATCCCCATCGAGAAAATGAATCAATGGCTCCTGATCGATTCAGGAAACTCATTGGACGTGCACTCGCGCGTGCGGGATTCTGTCGTCATGATCGCGCAGCCCTATCAGCTCTATGTCGAGCGTACCGACACGACGAAAAACATGGCCCGGTTCTACGCCATGGCAATCGAACCGACGCTCTTCGGCGATGTGTGCCTGACGCGCCGCTGGGGCCGGATCGGCGCACAAGGTCAGATGATGAAGCACAGTTACCCCCGGGAGGAGGAAGCCGTCGACCTCTTCCTTGACTTGCTGCGCCAGAAGCGCAGTCGCGGTTATCACCCTAGGGACAGGACCGCGGTCCGGTAGCCCCATCTCGGCCGCCGAAGACACACAGCGGCAAGATCCGGCCAGGCGCGGAAGCAGTTTGGGGGCGCTGCCTCCGCGACGGCGGGGCCGGCTCAATGAGCCGGCCGGCGATCGTGGGGATTGTATTCGTGGATGATGTCGAGGTCGTCGCCGTCGTCGATCTCGTCGCTCGGAACGACGCCGTACTCATCGCCGGACTTGAAGAGCGTGACCGGGACCATCAGGGTGTAGGCGAGCTGGAAGGCGTGGTTCTGGGCGAGGGAGAGGTTGTGCGACATTGTCTTGAGGCTCCATCCGGAGCGGGCCAATTCCCGCTCGATGGCTCCGTGGAGAGCCGTCCCCGATCGCGATCACCGCGTCGGCGAAGCCGGCGCGGCGGCACGCTTTGCGTAGTCCGACCCCTTGATGAGGTGGAACGGCCCGCTCCGACAGCATCAAAGTGCTAACGTGGTCGTTGTTGCAAACGCCACAAGGAGGGACCGTTCCGTGAAAGATGTTACCACTATTGGACTGGACTTGGCGAAGCACGTCTTGCAGGCTTATGGCGCGGACGCTGACGGGACGCCGCTGTTCAACCGGAAGCTACGTCGCGCCGAGGTGCTACGCTTCTTCGAGAAATTGCCACCGTGCCTGGTCGGGATGGAAGCATGCGCGAGTGCGCACTATTGGGCGCGGGAGATCTCGGCTTTCGGCCATGACGTCAGATTGCTGCCGCCACAATACGTGAAGCCGTTCGTGAAGCGCGGCAAGACCGACGCCGCTGATGCTGAAGCCATCGCTGAGGCGATGTCGCGAAAGACGATGCGGTTCGTTCCGGTAAAGACGGCCGAACAGCAGGCTGCGGTGATGGTTCTCAGAACACGTGCCTTGCTTGTGCGGCAGCGAACCCAGGCTATCAACGCGCTACGCGCGCACATGGGTGAACTGGGGATCATCGCCCCAACGGGGATCGCAAACGTCAAGGCACTGACGGTCATCGTCCGGGAGGAAGATCTTAGACTGCCTCCAGCGGCGCGCTTTGCGCTCACCGAAATCGTCGATCAGATCGAGAGGCTTGCCGTGCAGATCGACAAGCTCGAACGTGAGATCGTCGTCCAGGCTCGTCAAGATGATGATATGCGGCGCCTTGCGACCATCCCAGGCGTCGGCGCCATCATCGCCATGGCCATAAAAGCGTTCGTTCCCGATCCCGCTGGCTTCAAATCGGCACGTCACTTCGCAGCTTGGATTGGTCTGACTCCGAAAGCGCACTCCAGCGGCGGCAAGGAGCGATTGGGCCGAATATCGAAGATGGGGAACCCGGTATTGCGATCATTACTGACAACGGGAGCAGCATCGGTCCTACGTCATGTACAGTATCGTGACCGAGTTTGGCCGTGGCTGAAGAACATGTTGGTGCGCCGCCCCTTCAAGGTCGTGGCAGTTGCGCTTGCCAATAAGATCGCCCGGATGATCTGGGCGTTGCTGAACAGAGGCGGTATCTACCGGAACCCCATAGGAATAGAGGCGGAAACCGTTGCCGCATAAGCGCACGGCCGCCAATACGAGCTGACCGGCAACAGCCGGCAGATGTGAGGTGCAAATCGGACGATGAACCACGGGACGAAATCCCGAAACAGGCAAGGCCGAAACCCGTGACGCGCAAAAAGCGCGCCCCCTTGATCCAGCCACCTGCTTCGCGGACTTCATCGGGGCCAGCGGTCATGACCGCACAAACAGGCCGGACATATGACCGCACCGTCCTCAAGTGGTGAATCGAATGAAAAGCATCCTTGCACCGCGGGCCGTTCCACATATGAGGGTTGATCGTTGAAGATCGGGGATGGACCAGGAGGTCATCGCAAAAGAGCGGAATTGGACTGCTCTGGTCTGAGCCGGTTGAAGCACGACCTCTCTTCTTCCCGGCAGCACCTCCGGCTGGCTCCATGCCCCAACCGGACCCGGCTCGCCCTCAAGGGCGCGCAGGCGATCATTCAGAGCGTGGTCGGTGTCGCTGACAGTACCGCTCCATGCCAACCTAACGATACCTGGCCCGGGACAGCGGCCTCATCGGCTGGGGAGATTTGGAGAGGCCGGGCACGGCCCTGGCTCCCGCGGGGAGAAAAGCAGAGAGGGGCGGTTTCCTCCCCTCTCACAGGGGTTTCGGGCAGGTCGATCCTGCGCGGAATCCTCTCTTCAGGAGGCGAGCCGCGCGAACATGAGAAATCCCGGCGGCTTTCGCCGCCGGGCCTCCTATTTCCGATCAAAACGGGATGTCGTCATCCATGTCGCGCTGGCCGTTCCCGCCCTCGGCCGGCTTCGCCCGGCTCAGGAAGTCGACCGTTTCGGCGATGATCTCGCACCCGTAGCGGTCGTTGCCCTGCTGATCCTTCCATTTCGTGTAGTGGATGCGGCCGCGAACCAGGACCTTCATCCCCTTTTCGCAATGCTCCAGGACCGTCTTGCCGAGGCCGTTGAAGCAGGTGATCCGGTGCCATTCGGTATCCTGCACCCGGTAGCCGTCATTATCGCGGACCACCTTGCCTTCCGAGTAGCGGGGGCGCGAGGTTGCCAGGGTGAAGTGGGTGATCTTGGTGCCGCCCTGGGTGGTGCGGGCTTCCGGGTCCTGACCGATGTTGCCAGCGAGGATAACGATGTTCTGCATTTTCAAGTCTCCGTTGCTTCTCGGAGGGACCATTCCCTCCGACACGACCCGAAAAAGGACGTCTGGAGACTCCCTGCACTGACGCCTCGGCGTCAGCTCGACCCCTAAGGCCCGGAGTGGAGCGGGCAGGCGCTTTAGCGCCAACACGGTCCGGAGCCGCGGGGGTTGCCGGAGGAAACAGAACGGACTTAGAGGATCAGTCGGTCGGAGGGATTGGCCCCCGATAGCTCGATGGAGACGAGGCGCAGAACAGCACCCTCGCTGGCGACGCCGATCAGGCCATGGCTCGCATCGGACCGGCCGCCGCTTCCAGCCCCCTTCTTCCCCGGCCTCCGCCTCAATGCGCGACTGGAAGGCAAGGTGGCTCGCTAAGGGAGCTTCCATCTGGTGCAGGCGCCGATGGCGCCATCAAGCTGCGGCTGCGCCCCGGCATGTTCCAGCGCCGCCGTGAAAGGGGAAGGTGATGGCTCGCCGCTGATTCCGACGTCCAACCGAATGGATCGATCTGCGGAGCAACTTTCGCCGTGGCAACTGACGACCATCGTCCGCTGTCGACGGGACTGCGGCCGGGAAGCCGTGCGAGATCGGTGACGACCGCTACGAGATCAATGCAGACGACATCCCGTTCTGATCGGATGGCTGGAGGTTGACGGCAAAAGCCGTCGTGATGCCCTCAGGAGCGCGGCGACGCCGATAGCCAATCGGCCGCTACCAGTATGTTGATCAGGATTGCGGAGACATCGACATGCGCTCGAGGCAAACGCCTGCAAAGCTTCCGTGCGTCTCCCCCGCGATCCGTAACATCATGGCTTGCTTCTCGACGATGAGCGCGCTGTGCAGCGGACCGTCGCCATGGTCGCTTTACGTCACCGTTCCCATGGATTGATGACAGTAAGCCCGGCCGCTGCGAAGCCGCTGGTGTCCCGTGTGGCGACCACGAGGCCCCGCGACGCGGCGATAGCTGCGATGTAGCCGTCAGCCGTGCCGATGGCCTTTCCGGATTTTTGGGCACGCGCCATCAGCTCCGCAAATGCCTTAGAGGCGTCGAGATCGAAGGGCAGGATACGGTCGGCGAACAAGGGCAACACGTCACCTTCCAGTCGATCGTGCAGCGTCGTGCGCCGCTTGCCGACGGGCATGGTCGCGATGCCGAAACGCAATTCAGCGACGGTGACGGCCGACAGATAGAGTGTCTCGATCGTCTGGGCGTCGATCCATGACAGCACCTGGGCGTTCGGGGCAGGCTTCCATGGCTCGGAGATAACGTTCGTATCGATAAGGATCATTCGAACGTCATCGGCTTGGCGGGGGTCTTGTCCCGCAACTGGTCGAAACGTTCGACGTCCTCGGCGGCAAGGCCGGCGTCCCTGCCGATCTTGGCCAAGAGGGAGCCCAGTTTGACCCGGCCTTCGGGCTTTGCCGCTTTCTCCAGAATGTCGCGAATTTCCGCTTCTGCGCTGCGGCCATGTTGTGCGGCCCGCACACGCAGGGCACGATGTACCTCGTCGGGTACATTGCGGATGGTGATGGATGCCATTGCTTGCAATCTCCAAGGATGATTGTGTTGCTATCAACGTAGCAAAATGCAATCAAAAAGGCAATTGCGGACGCGACGCGCGCCGTAGGCAGACGCCCGGTAAGGGGCGGCGCTTACGCGCCGCCGAACTTCATGACCGGGATGCCGAGCTTGCGAGCCTTGTCGGCCAGGTTGTCCTGGATGCCGGTGCCGGGGAAGTGGACGACGCCGATCGGCATCGCGTCCAGCATGGCATCGTTGCGCTTGAAGGGGGCTGCCTTGGCGTGCTTGACCCAATCGGGCTTGAAGGCGATCTGCGGCACCTTGCGATTGTCGGCCCATTTCGCGGCGATGAGTTCGGCCCCTTTCGGGCTTCCGCCATGCAGCAGCACCATGTCGGCGTGCTTGGCATGGACCTGATCCAACCTGGCCCAGATCAGGTGGTGATCGTTGAAGTCGAGACCGCCGGTGAAGGCAACTTTCGGACCGGGCGGCAAGAGGATCTCGTGCTCGACGCGCTTCTTCGCGGCGAGGAAATCCCGGCTGTCGATGAGGGCGGCGGTGAGGTTGCGATGGTTGACCATCGAGCCGGTGCGCGGCCGCCAGATCGAGTGGGTGTTGCGCTCGAAGTGCTCGGCGGCCTGGTCGCGCATGAGTTCGAAGGCGTTGCGCCGTTCGAGAAGGGTCTGGCCCTGTGCCGTCAGGCGTTCGAGCTCGACGGACTTGACCTCCGAGCCATCCTGTTCGCGCTGGAGGCGTCGCTGGGCGAGCTCGTTGTCGTCGAGTTCGCGTTCGATCCGGTCGGTGGCGCGATGGAAGAGGTTGACCGTGCCCCAGAGCAGCTCTTCCAGATCGGGTTCGAGGCGGGTGTCGGAGAGCGCCACCACGAGGGCGTCGAAGATGTCGGCGATGCTGCCGGCGATGACACGGCCTTCGGGGAGCGGCCGCGGATCGGGTTCGTCTTCGAAGGGACGGAAGCCGTAGAGCTGGAGTTCCTGAAGGAGGTGATCGGTC
Source organism: Mesorhizobium sp. CC13 (assembly GCF_039907765.1). NCBI lineage: Bacteria > Pseudomonadati > Pseudomonadota > Alphaproteobacteria > Hyphomicrobiales > Phyllobacteriaceae > Mesorhizobium > Mesorhizobium sp. CC13. The sequence continues at coordinate 6,544 of NZ_JARDJI010000033.1, forward strand.
GGGGAGGAGGCGTGGTGCGGCTCGTATGCGGTGTCGTGATCTTCGGTCATGGCGGCTTTCCTTCGCGGTGTGGCCGCGCCCATCGCGGCCTTCATGGCGACGAAGCCCACAGGCGGGACGGGACGGCAGTCCTCGCGCTCGCGCGAGGACCTTGATGGCCAAGCCCGGCTATTTTGCCTCGCGATGCAAAGGCGGGGCTCGTCCCCGCCGGCGGAAAATAGTTGGGCGCCGCCATTGCCCGCCCGGCCCGTTTGTGGGCCGATCGCCCTCTCAGAAGGCCGTGGGTGTGGCCTCTCGACCCCGAAGGTCTTGCGCCATCACCGCAGCATCTCACAACGCCGTCCTGCCGCACCTCCTGTTCCGGCCGATCAGGCCGCTAGGGACATGAAGCGGCCGACGTCCTGCGAAGCGACCTGCAGACGCAGATGGGCCGCCAGGGCGTCAAAGCCAAGCAGCCGGAGATCCTCATTGAAGTCCCCGAGGCGCGGCGTGAGCACGATCGTCTCGATCCCGACGGCGCTGGCGCGCTCGATCAACACGGTCATCGCCTTGTCGCCGGCCGGATCGTTGTCGCGTGCGATGTAGAGCCGCCGCAGGATCTGCGGGAACAGGATGGCCGAGAGGTGCGCGGCCGAGAGCGCCGCCATTGACGGTATCTGCGTCAGGACCGATCGGACGGACAATATCGTCTCGATGCCTTCGCCGGCCGTCATCACCTCACCGCCCACCCCGAAACGAACGGCATGGCCGAGGAGGTCTCCCATCGCACGCCGCGGCGTCTCGATCGGTGCGCGGCCGAGATTGACTTCGCTGAAGCCGCCGGGATCGAGCCATGTGCGGTGTGCCCCGGTCAGCCTGCCGGAGAGGTCGGTGACGGCAGCGATCATCGCGGGCCAGGTTTCGGTCGGGTTATGCTCGTCCGGCCGGTAATAGCAGCGCGGATGGAAGCGAAGCGCGCCGGTTTCGTGCAAAGCCGTGATGCCACGCTTGCGCAGGGTCTCTTCGACGAGCGTTCCCCTAATGGGCTGCGCCATCGCGAAGAGCCGCCGTGCCGCTTCCGGTGACCCTCCTGGCGCTTGCCGGCCGTGGCCTCGACCAGGTTCGGGCTCCGGATGGGGCAGGGCGAGGAAGGCCCTCGCTTCCTGGGCGACATCCTTGAAGTCGATGAGGCCGCAACTCTCACGGATGACGTCGAGGAGATCGCCATATTCATTCGTCGCGGCGTCGATCCATCTGCCGGCTGCGCCCTTGCCGGTTTCCGGTCCCGCGAGGCGCACAAACATCGATCGGCCGGGCGTGTTGCGCACGTCGCCGACGAGCCAGTAGCGGCCTTTACGATGGCCGCTGGACAGGTAGTGACGGCAAACCGCCTCGGCCTTTCGGCCGAGACGGGCTGCAAGTTCCGAAGCGCTGAGACGAGCCATCAGGCCGCCTCCCTTTCGCCTATGCGTTCGACCGGCCAGCGGTCGAGCACGCGGCCAAGCACGTCCGGCCCGGTGCCATCGACCGGAACGAACATCCTGAGTTTCCACGAGATGATCTCGTGAAACAGCCCATAGGCGGTCAGGCGCTCCCGCATCGTGTCGGTGAAGCCGGACAGCTCGATGCGATTCGCGCCCATGACACGCACCCGCCGAAGCTGAAGCCGCTCGGCGAGATCGAGGATGGTGCGTCCCTCCATCAGCGCTGCGAAGGCCGCGTCCGACGTCAGCGAGCTGGTGCCGGTCGTGGTCGTGTTGGCCGCCCAGGCCGGCGAGACCTTGCGGCCGATGACACGCTCGCCCTGGTCGGTGTGGAGGCGATAGACGCGCGAGGATTCGAGCGGAAGCCGCTTCCAGATCGGGAGAAGGAGGCCAGTGACGACATGGATTGTGCTGTCCGAGAACTCCGGCACTTCCGCGATCTCGGCGCTCCAGGCCGTCGCGAAAGCATCCCGCTCGGCTTCGACCCAATGGGTTTCGCCCATCATCTTCACCGGGATGTTATGCCCCTCCATCGGCCGGATGAGGCGGACGCGGCGCTCGACTTCACCGTCGTCCAGCATGATGCTGGTCGTCGGGATCTGCACGGCGGCCCGGCCCGAACGCTCGTTGATGAGGAGCTTCGCACGCGGATCGTCAAGATAAGCGAGCGCAACGTCCAGCGTGACCGGGCTATTGCGCTCGCGCTGCGTGATGGTGAGCAGGCGGGTTTCCGCGCCGGTGCCCGGATGGGTGTAGATGGTCTGGCGATCGGTGACGGTGAAGGATTCCGCCGTCAGGGTTTCCAGCCCGACATCATAGGTGCCGCTGGCGATCGCGCCCTCGATTTTGGCATTCAGCAATTGCTCGAAGGCGGTGAAGAGGATGCCCTGAAGCTCGATGGTGAGCGCCAACAAGCGGTTCAGGAAGGTGGTGATCGGCGGGAGCTCGTCCTTGATGCCGGTCGAGTCCATCAGCTTCAGGCCGGTGGCGGATTCGAAGCGATCGAGTGAGCAGCCCTCGACCTTGCCGCGGATCAGCAGGAGATAGAGCTGGCGCAACGCAGCGCGGGCATAGTGGCTCTCAAGATTGTCCTCGGGACGGAAGAGCCCTTGTCCGCCGGCCTGGCGCTGACCGCGCGTGATCGCGCCGAGCGTGTCGAGGCGGCGAGCGATGGTCGAGAGAAAGCGCTTCTCGGCCTTGACGTCGGTGGCGATCGGCCGGAAGAGCGGCGGCTGCGCCTGGTTCGTGCGGTGGGTGCGGCCGAGGCCCTGAATGGCGGCATCGGCCTTCCAGCCTGGTTCCAGCAGATAGTGAACGCGCAACCGGGTGTTCCGCACCGACAGCTCGGCGTGATAGCTGCGGCCCGTTCCGCCGGCATCCGAGAAGATCAGAACGCGCTTCTGATCATCCATGAACGCCTGTGTCTCGGCGAGATTGACGGAAGCGGCGCGGTTCTCGACCACGAGGCGGTCGATGCCATCAGGATTACGCTTGCGGATGATCCGGCGCGAGCGGCCGGTCACCTCGGCGACGACATCGCTGCCGAAATGCTGGACGATCTGGTCGAGCGCGCCGGGCACCGGCGCGAGGCTGGCGAGCCGGGCGATCAGCTCGTCGCGGCGGGCGACGGCCTCGCGGCTTTCGACCGGCTGGCCATCGCGATAGACGGGGCGGGAGGAGACACTGCCGGCGCTGTCGGTGAAGGGCTCGTAGAGCTGTGTCGGGAAGGAGTGGGCGAGATAGTCGAGGACGTATTCGCGCGGCGTGATGTCGACGCGAACATCGTTCCACTCCTCGGCCGGCAGCTCGGCGAGCCGGCGTTCCATCAGCGCCTCGCCGGTCGAGACGATCTGGATCACGGCGGCATGGCCGTCCCCCAGATCGCGGCTGATCGAGCGGATCAGCGTCGGCGTCTTCATCGACGTCAGCAGATGGCCGAAGAAGCGCTGCTTGGCACTCTCGAAGGCAGAGCGGGCGGCGGACTTCGCCTGCCTGTTGAGCGTGCCGGACGAGCCGGTGATGTTGGCCGCCTCCATCGCCGCGTCGAGATTGTTGTGGATGATGGCGAAGGCGCCGGCATAGGCGTCATAGATGCGGGTCTGTTCGGGCGTCAGCTCGTGCTCGACCAGCTCGTATTCGACGCCATCGAAGGAGAGTGATCGGGCGGTGTAAAGACCGAGCGCGCGCAGGTCGCGGGCCAGCACCTCCATCGCGGCTACGCCGCCGGCCTCGATCGCCTCCACGAATTCGGCCCGCGTCGAGAACGGGAAATCCTCGCCGCCCCACAGGCCGAGGCGCTGCGCATAGGCAAGATTATGAACGGTGGTGGCTCCAGTTGCGGAGACATAGACGACACGGGCATTCGGGAGGGCGTGCTGGAGCCGCAGGCCAGCGCGTCCCTGCTGGGAAGCGGCGACATCGCCTCGTTCACCCTTGCCGCTGGCGGCGTTCTGCATCGCGTGCGCCTCGTCGAAAATGATCACTCCATCGAAGTCGGAGCCCAACCATTCGACGATCTGCTTGACGCGGGAAAGCTTCTCGCCACGGTCGTCGGAACGTAGCGTGGCATAGGTTGTAAATAGGACGCCTTCCGAGAGCGCGACGGCCTTCCCCTGCTGGAAGCGCGAGAGAGGGGAGACCAGCAACCGCTCCATGCCGAGCGCCGACCAGTCGCGTTGCGCATCCTCCAGCAGCTTGTCGGATTTGGAGATCCAGACGGCCTTGCGGCGTCCCTGAAGCCAGTTATCGAGGATGATCGCGGCCGACTGGCGGCCCTTGCCGACGCCGGTGCCGTCGCCGATCATGAAGCCGCGCCGGAAGCGCACGGCGTTCCTAGCCTCCTCGCGCGCGGCGGTGACGACATCGAAGGTGTCGTCCAGCGTCCACGTTCCGGCGAGAAAATCGGCATGGGCCTCGCCGGCATAGATCACCGTCTCCAACTGTGCGTCGGACAGGAGGTCGTGAACATTGGCGGGAAGGTGCGGGCGATAGCTCGGCTTAGGCGGCGCGACGGAGGCCATCGCCGCCGACTGCACGAGCTTGGTCGGATGGGCCTGGGAGCCAGAAATACGGATCGCCTGCAATCCGTATTCCTCATAGATGGCGTCGGAGATGTGGCCGCCTTCCTCGGCCTGCCAGTCGACGGTCTCGTAATCGAGCACGACGCCTTCCGGTTCGGCCATGGTCGCGGCCGGCGCGACCCTCGCTGCGCGATTGAGATAGCCGCGCACGCTGCGCGGCGCCGGCGGCGGATTCGGCTGGGCAACGACGGAGGGATCGACGGGAAGCCGTGCGGGAAGATACGCGCCGACCCAGGCCATCAGCGTCTCGGCGTCTTGCGCTATGCCGGGCGAGGCCGGAAAGGCGGTCGGGTCGTCGGCCGCGAGCTTGTCGATGACGGTCAGGCGCGTCGCGAAGGTCGTGCCGTGCTTGGCATAGACCGAGCCGTCGATCGCGGCCGAGAAGACAACGCGCCCGCGCTCCTGCAGGCGGGTGAAGGCGGAAGCCCAGGCCGGATTGTCCGGAGAGAAGTTCGCGCCGGTGATCGTGACGAGGCGGCCGCCGGGGGCGAGGCGCGCCAGGGCCGAAGCAACGTGGCGGAAGGCGGCGTCGGCGACGCGGCCCTCGATATGCGCCATGACCGAGAAGGGCGGGTTCATCAGCACGACGGAGGGAATGACGGCCGCATCCAGATGATCGTCGATCTGCGCGGCATCGAAGCGGGTGACGGGAACGGCCGGAAAGAGGGAGGAGAGGAGCGTGGCGCGCATCTCCGCCAGCTCGTTGAGGACGAGCGAGCCGCCCGCGATCTCGGCGAGGATGGCGAGAAGCCCTGTGCCGGCGGACGGCTCCAGAACGCGGTCGGCCGGCGTGATTGCGGCGGCCGCCACGGCGACGAGGCCGAGCGGGATCGGCGTCGAGAACTGCTGGAAAGCCTGGCTCTCTTCAGAGCGGCGCGTATGTGTTGGGAGGAGGCCGGAGATCTTGCCGAGGAGCGGCGGGGCGAGGGCCGGAGAGCCGGCTTTGCGCAAAAGCGCCTTGCCGAATTTGCGCAGGAACAGGACGGTCGCCGCCTCGCAGGCTTCATAGGCGAGCTTCCAGTCCCAGGCGCCGGTGGCGTCGGATGCGCCGAAGGCCGTTTCCATGGCGCCACGCAGCACGGCGGCGTCGACACGCGCGCCGCGCTCGAGATGGGGAAGTAGAAGAAGCGCCGCCGCACGGACGCAGGCAGCGGGATCGGCAGGTGCGGAAATGGGAGCCGCCGGAAGGGTATCGGCGACGGGGAACAGGGCGTTCATGGGAGATCCTCGGGAGAGCTGGAACGGGAAAGCCCGTGGTCGCTCTCTCTCGGACCGGACGGGCTCAAACCCGTCCCGGCCATTCTCTCCCTCTCCGGTCCGGCCCTGCCCGACCGTCACCACGGGTCAGCGCAGCGGGACTGCAGCGTACCCCGACGCCGAACGAGAAGCCTTGGTCAGCCGAAGCGGCGTCCGCTTTCCGTGAAAGTGTATTCGTTGGCGATGATCGTCTCGTCGACGGCCTCATCGGAGGTGAGGTAGTCGTATTCGCGTTCGAGCTGGCGATAGACCCACCGGGCAAGATCGCGCAACGCCTCGATGACGACCTCCTCGGCATCGTCGGTCATGTCCTGACAGGTGGGACTGCCACGCTCGACAGAAATCGCCATGCAATACTCGTGATAATAATGCCCGCGATGGCTGGCTTCGGCGCGAAGCTGGAAGAAGTTACGGCGCTGGATCGCCTGAAGGGCGTCGGCGATCTCATGCAGCTTCCTGTCCCGCGGGGCAAAGGCGCGGATCTCGGCCGCGGCGTTCTTGCCGTAGGCATAATGGCATTCGAACGATGCCCCGTCGCTCTGGCTGCAAAAACCGGAGAACCAGATGCGAGGCTCCTGGCGTATGCCGCCGCCATGGAGGTGAACGGCGCGCGTCTTGAAGGTGATGCCGAGGATTTCCGCGATGCGCTGGAAATCTTCGTAGACGGCGTCGTACCAGTCGTAGTCGAAACCGCCTTCACGATACCAGCCGCGAGCGGTGTCTTTCGCCGCGTCGGATAACTCGTCGAGGCGATAGACGGTCGTTTCGATGATCTCAGGCATCGCCGTCGCCTCCGTCCAGCACATCGGCAAGCCAGCCATCGGTATAGGTGCAGGCGACGGTCTCGCCGACGCCGGCCGCGAGATCGGTCAATCTGGCGACCTTCTCGCAGGCGGTGTGAATGTCGCTATCGGTCACGGCATCCATCGACACGCCGGGGAACTCGGAGCGAGCTGCGACGATCGCCGCGATCCGGTCGCGAACGCGGCTCTCCTCGAGCCGCGCCAGGACATGGGCTGGCGGTGGGAGGCCCGCCGGCATATCCAGGTCGCGCGCTCCGGCCAGGATCGCCTCGCCGCGGGCGACGGCCGAGGAGGTGCGTGCAGCGAGGACGTCGGCGACGATCATCTTGAGCAGACCGAGCAGGGTTTCGAAATGCTCGGCCTTGCGCTGGACCATTTCCCCGAAATGCGCGGGAACCGGGATCGGCGGACGGGAATAGGCTGCGTCGGCGCCCGCCCATATGCCCGTGACATAGCTCTCGCCGGCGCTGTCGTGGTCGAATTTGCCGGCCATCCACTCCTCGTCCTCGATGGCGAGGCGGCAGGCATTGGCTACGGTGTCGGCGGTATAGGTGCGGTGACGATAGACAGGGAGGTGGTACGTCACCTCGATGGTGAATTCGGCCATGGAACGTCTCCTGAAACGAGAACGCCCGGCGCGAAGGGCCGGGGCAGTTGATGGGGAATGCGAAGTGGAAGAATGGGCTGCGACGCCGCCGGCGGCTCATGCCGCCGCGAGCAGTGCCGCGCGGGCCGTCGAACGCCAGTCGGGATGAACGAGGCGGCCTTCGAGAACGCTGGCGCGGAAGCGCAGCGTTCGAGCGGCATCATGATTGTTCGATGCCGCCTCGATGGAGGCTTCGCCGCGCAGCCGGGAGGCGGTTTCCACGACGCGCCGGGCCTCGCCATCGGAGGCGACGGGATCGCACCATCTGATCGTGCCGCCGCAGGGTTCGCCGGCCAGCACCTGGCACTGTTCGTCGTCATGGACGATGAAGAGACGCGGCAGGAAGCCGACGGCGCTGTCGTCGCCGATCTCGATCCGGTCCTGGCGCGCGAGCCGCTCGACAGTGGCGATGGTGCTATCGAGGCTATCGCATTCGGTGAGAGTGACGGTGCGCGGCGCCGAATAGGCGCTGGAATGGTGATCGCCTTCCAGATAGCGCGCTTCGCCGAGGCAGATGACCCGCAGTGGGAGCTTGCGTGCCGCAGCGAGGGCCGCCACGGCGCGCGCCGTGGCGGCATGAAACCCGGTGGGGGTTGGGATGGGGAAGAGGGCGTTCATCGGCATGTCTCCATGACGGGCGCCGGGAGCCACTCTCCCAATCCACAATCCCGTCACGGCCGAACGAACCGTCCTCTCCCTCTCTCCTCTTCGGTCTGCCGGCCGGTGGCCGACATGGAAAAAGCGCCCCACCAAAGGATGGGGCGCCGCGATGGTTCAATCGATCGCCTAATAGATTGCCGATGCCTCGGCATGTCCGTCGACATAGGCGTGGAGGTGGGCGTAGCCCTCGGCAAGAAGATCGGATTGGAACCGGAAGGAGAGGTGCGAGAAGGTGAAGAGCGTGGCGATGATCCCGGCCGCCTCCGCCGACACCTCACCCTGATATTCGGTGATCTCGCTTTCGATGCGGAAGCGCTTCTCTGAGGCCGGCGCGAGGAACAGGGGCTGGCCGTCGAGCTCGTAGAAGTTCCAGAAGCCGCCGCCATAGTCGCGCGGGCTGAGCCGCTCCATGATGGAATAGACGGCGTTTTCGCCGACAATCAGGAGCCGCAGGCCGAGCATGGCCGGCAGGAATGACGGGCGGCGTTCTTCCGGAACGAGTGTGGCGCGGACGGGAACGATGGTGTCGATTGCCATGGTGCAGTTTCTCCAGAGAGGGACAGGGACGAGTTCCGGGCAACCTCTCTTCATCGCCCGGTTCACCCGGGCCCGGCGATCCTCTCCCTCTCGCCACGATGGCCCGGCGGAACGGTTGGCCCGCCCTGCCGCCTCGCCCCCTCCACGGCAGCCTTCGCCTCTCGATGGCAGGGCATAAAAAATGTCCGGCGCTCGCTGCGGCGCCGGGCATTGCGCATTGCGTTCAGATTTCCGAGTCGGAATCCTCTTCGTTCACCGCAAGCTCCGAGAGGTGGGCAAGCAGCAGCTGCGATTGACGGGCGGCCTCAAGCCATCGGGCTATCAGCAGGATGAGCGTAAAGCTGTCCCATCCTGCCCCACCGGCGATCCGTTCGATCTCCTGATGAGTTTCGTTGCACATCAGGCTGCCGCCCTGCCTTCGACTACATCGGCGCCAACCTCGTCGGGGCAGACTGGTTCCAGGCGGGTATTGCGGTAGCGAGCTTTCGCCAGCCACAGCTCGGCCGCTATCGGGTCCTCGGCGAGATACAGAAGTTCGACATTCTCGCCGACGGTCTGGACGATGCGGACCTGGCCAAGGCGCGGGCGCTCGATCACACGGAACGTCAGATAGCTGTCTATCCCGTAGGTCCGCATGATTGTGACGAGGATGATGCCGTTTTGGCCGAAATTACCTTCCTGCAGGGTGAAGCACGGCGTCGTCGTGTAGGTCGGGCGCTCATGCGCCGGTTCCTTGCGTACGAGGCGGCCGACACCGTTGCGAAGCTCCCAGCTCGCCAGCTTCTTGGCGAAGCGCGCCGGCGGCTTGGGGGTTCCGTCGTTGTAGGCGACGAGGGAACCAAGGGGAGCGATATCGAAAATCAGAGACGCGGACATGGATGGTGACTCCGGAAATGAAATGGCCCCGGTTCGGGACCGGGGCGCGTGAAAGGAGGAAGAAGGGAAGGGGCGGCCGGTGCCGCCCCGCCGGTAGTCATTCGGCCGCGACGAGATGGTGGCCTTCCTCGAAGCCGCCGGTGTCATCGTCGCCGGCCAGGAATTCCGGCAGCGCGGTGTCATCGCCCTCGGCCTCGCCGTTGGCCGTTTCGCCATCGAGGTCGACGAGGCGCAGCGGCTCGGGCAGCCAGCCCGTATCGGCCAAAAGGCGCTCGGCCTCCTTGGCCATGTCGGCCTTCTTCAGATGGTCGATGAGCTGGGCCGCACGCTCGCCCGCGCCTTCATGAATGGCCGCGAGGATGCGGGTCTTGGTGACGCGCCCCAGATAATTCTCGACCGTGGGCCTCCATCCAGCGTCGACCACCATGTCGAAGCCGGTGGCGCGGGCGACGCGATCGGCGCCCGCCAGGCGGAGATCAAGGCCATGCTGCGAGACGCCGGTGCCACTATAGGGATTCGGACGCTCGTAGAGCGCGTTGACCCCATAGCTGACGCAATGGGCAAGGAGTGCCATGCGGCTTGCATCGTCGAGTGCGGCAATCCAGTCCCAGACAGCCGCCTCGTCGGAAGGCAGGTCCGACTTCCAGGCGTCGTAGCGCTCGTTGATCGCCTTGGCCGACGGGCTGTCGTTGAGATCCGAGCCCTGCGCCGAGAAATACTTCTGACGCACGAAGATCTCGAGGCATCCGGTCGGAGCGGAATAATGATACCGCTCCATCACCATGCGATGGAGGAGCGCCGTCATCGCGACATGGGGATTGTTGGCAAGCGCGTCCTGCAGCGCAAGCGTGCGATGGGCCGTGAGCTCGATGACGAGCCGTTCGGGCAGCGGCTTGACGCCGTCGTCCTCGTCCTCCTCCTCGGACTCCGCCGGCTGACCGCCGATGGTGATGACGGCGCGCTGCGCCTCGCCGCCAGTGCCGGCGGCAGCTCCCTCGGCTCCGACTTCGGTCTCGTCGCCTTCGCCATCGACAGTAGCGACAGGCTCGTCCTCGGGACGGACATAGCCGCGATCCACGACAAGCTCGCCGTTGCGGTCGATGCTGATGAAGACGCCGGCGCGGGCGATCTCGGCCGGATCGTAAACGACCGGCCGCTTCTCGAAGTCGGCCAGGTCGCACTCGATCTCGCCGAGCCGCTGATCGATTTCATCGGGCAGCTCGTCGTAGTCGGCATATTCGTTTTCGAGACGCTCCTGCTCGTCGCGCAGCGCGTCGCGGGCGGCGCGCTCCTCGTCGGTCAGGTCGACGAAGCTGCCGGTGAGCGCGCGATGGCCGTTGTCATAGCCGTAGGGAAGATTGACGTCGACGGCGATCCACTTCCAGCCCTCGGCGGCCACCTCATCGGCGATGGTCTTCAGCTTGTCGGAGACCAGGCGATCGAGAAGCGCCACGTCCTCCAGCGAGCCGCCGTCGCCATCGGAGAAGAGATCGCGCAGCATAATGCCGCCAGCCGCCTGATAGGCATCCACGCCGACGAAACGCACCCGCTTCTCGTCGGAGGGCACGGTGGTCTGGGTCAGGAGCTGACGGACGTGCCAAGGCTGGCGGTTGTAGGAGTGCTGGAGAGATTCCCAGACCTGTTCCTGGCGCGCATGATCGGGATTGACCGTGAAAGCTTCCAGCATCGCCAGCGGCATTTCGTTGCGCGCATAGATGTCGAGGAGGGTCGGCGAGACGCAGGCAAGGCGAAGGCGCTGGGTGATGTAGCGCGGCGTGGTGCGGTAGGCGTCGGCGATTTCGTCCTTCGTCATGCCGCCGTCGACCATGCGCTTGAACGCCTTGAACTGGTCGAGCGGATGGAGCGCGAGGCGCAGCATGTTTTCCGCGAGCGAGTCATCGACCGCCGAGGTCTTGGCGTTCGCTTTCTTGACGAGGCAGGGAACGAGCCCTTCGGCGGGGAAACGACCGGCTTCGACCAGACGCGCGATCGCGCGGTAGCGGCGCCCGCCGGCCGGGGTCTCGAAATCGCCGGTCTCGTTGCCCCTGGCATCGAGAACGGCGCGGACGTTGAGACCCTGCACGATGTCCTCGCGGCGGTCGATGTCATGGGTGAGATCGTCGAGACCGGCTTCGACGTCGGTTTCGCGGACGTTGCTGTCCGAGAGCCGGATGCGGTTGAAGGGGATGTCGCGCGAGCGCGAGAACTCGATCATCGCGACGGTGAGCTTCTTCTTTTTCGCAACTCTGGCCATGGTGGTTTCTCCGCGACGGGCGCCGAGAGCCTCTCTCTCCGCTATCAACCCGTCACGAAAATCCCATCCCCTCTCTTCCTCTCGAGCGGGCTGCGGGCGCGACGCTACCAGTCGGGGCGCCGCGGCCGCTCCGCATTCACCCGGCACTTCCGGCGCAATGCCTCGATAGCCGCCTCCTGCCGATCGATCTTGCGCCGGAGCCGGTCGAGATCCGGAGCCGCAACCGCAAGCAGGCCGTCGAGCACCCGCCCGTATTCCGCCTCGTCCGCGCCGGTCCACCGGCTCATCCGCCGATGATAGTAGCGGGCCTTCGGGCGCCGCCGGATCGTCTCGGCCTCGGCCCGGTCGCGCAGCGTGCGTTCGGCAAGGGCGAGATTGCGATGCGCGTCAGCCAGCGCCGCCTCCATGTTCGCCAGCATAGAGCGCAGGCGATCAGGGCTCATCATCGCGCCCTCTATCGTCGGATGGCTCCAGATCGAGTGTTTCCTGAAGAAGGCGCGGCGGAATCTTCTCCTCCGATCCCTGCCAGGCGATACGGCCATTCCTCCAGATCGTTACGAAGCCGCCGCCGACCGTCCGGGCGGGCGGCGGCTTCGCCTCGAAATTGAGGCAGCCGAATTCGGCTGTAGTCGCCGAGAACACCCTGGTCTTGCGGTCCTCAAGAAGCACGCGGTCGCAGGTGCCGGCGGGGCGCTTCACGCGCCGACACGAGAGGCCGATGCGAAACCGTTCATAGGCGCGCTGTTCGTTTTCCGGCGGCGCGTGCCAATGAATGCAGTGCTTGCATTGGGGACGCCGATGATCGGCAGGCTCCTCGAGCGGAGGGCCGCCATTGTGACCGGGTCTCGTTGGTTCGGTCATGGCTGGCCTCCCGCATCGAAGGGCGGCCGCAGCAGCCACAGCCGAAGCTCCTGCCGCATCCGGCCGATCTCGCCGTTGATCTCGGTGATGCGCGCATCCGCCGTGATATGGCCGCCCTCGCGGAAGAGGCCGACGAAATGGCGCATGACCTCGAGATAGAGACGGCCGCCGACAAGGGCGACATTCCCGAAGGTTTGCCGCCGGAAGTCGCTGAGCGAGGCGATGTGCATCCCCGGATGCTCGCCCGAGGGCATGACGCGGCGCTGGGTTTTCGGGGGAGGCCATCGCGTGCCGGCCTTCATGGCGTCGGCGCGCTTCTGGCTCATGCGCGCGTCATAGAGTTCGATGGTCGTCCGTGCCTCGCGAAAGCCGAGATGCGCCGACAGGAAGGCGAAGCTCGCGAGCCGGGCGTCCGGATCGGTCGCGCGCAACGTCTGCCAGAGCGGGCCGTCATAGCGCTCGATCGCCGGCATGCATTTCGGGCGTCGCGCTTACTGGCCGAGCAGGAGAGGATCAGCAGTCGCCGCGGAGAGGAAACAGTGCTCATGGCGTTGCCCTCCCTGCGGGGGGATGGGCGGCAACGATGCGCTGTACCACGACAGGCCGCGTGTCGGTCGCCTGCGCCAGGCGCTCGATCAGCGTGAGCTCGGCATCCGAGCACGGGCCGCGCACCTCGATGTCGACGAAGTGGCTGGCGCAAGCCGCCACGGAACCGCCCAGGCGGCCGTTGGCGATGGCGTGAATGCTTCCCTGCGCATCGAGGAGACGTAGCCGGGAGGAGAGGAAGAGGATGCCGGAGCCGAGATTGCCGCAGAACAGCAGCTCGTCGGCCTCAGCGGCGTTCGGGCCGCCCGCCTTGCGGCGGCCGATCTGGCGAAAGGCAGCCGCGAAGGTCGACGGGTCGCGGGTGATGCGGGCGGTCCGCTCCGGACAATAGACCCATGGCGGGCGCCAGGGATCGAGTTTGCCGACTTCGATCTGGTCGAGGAAGTCGGCGAAGCGTGCCGCGTCGGCGGGATAGGGGCAGGTGCGCCAGATCTCGCGGGCGCGATGGCGCAGCCTGTCCGGCAGGGCGAAGAGGCGGGCTCGGCCTTCACGCCAGCGCGCCGCGCGCTGGCTCCGGCGTTCCCGTTCGGCCGCGTCCCACGAGACGGCGCGGCGGGCCATCTCCTCCTCGACGCTGTGCTGGGTGACGGCGATGTCATCGGCGAAGAGAGGCAGCGCCTCGCGGGCGAGACGCTGCTTGCGCAGGAAGGCCGCCCGCTTGCGGGGCGTGTCTCCATAGGGTTCGGGGCGATGCCAGCGACGGAAGCGCATCACGCGGCCCTCCGGTCGGTCGCGCCGGTATCGGCATCGCTGCCGACACCGATCGCCGCGGTTTCCTCCGGCGGCAGGAAGGACAAGATCCAGTCCGCCGCCTTGCTGGCGAGCGATGCGGTGCGCATGATGGCGCGGTTGTCCTCGCGCACAACCTCCAGTAGCCGATGTAGTCGGCATGGCGCACGGTCGGCGCGATGCCGAGCGCCGCGCAACTGTAGGCGGCAGAAATCTCACCGCGTTATCTGAAAAGTCAAGCTGTATCAGTCGGGTTTTGCGACGGCGTTTGCCTGAAACCCGCGGGGCCGATCGATCTCGGCCCGTGAGACAGATTCGTGTAGCGCTCGGAGAGCGTGACGGCTGCTCAGCCGGCGCAACAAGACAGCTTGGCAACGTCCTTGCTAAACGACAGGGCCGCGAGCTTGAGGCCCTCGACGGTGGTGAGATACGGAAAGATCGTGTCCGCGAGGTCATCGACGGTGAGGCCCTGCCGGATCGCGAGCGTCGCGGTCTGGATGCTGTCGGCGCCTTCGGGTGCGAGGATATGGGCGCCGAGCAGGCGTCCGCTGCCGGCGTCGGCGACGAGCTTGATGAGCCCGCGGGTGTCACGGGCCGCAAGCGCACGCGGCACCTGGTTGAGACCGATCGCGGAGATCCGGACGGCATGCCCGGCTGCCCGCGCGGCGGCCTCGGTCAGGCCGACGCTGGCGACTTGTGGATCGGTGAAGACGATCGCCGGCATGGCGCTGTTGTCGTAGCGCAGGCTGTCGCCGTTGAGGGCATTCTTCGCGGCGAGCTTGGCACCGTAGGCGGCCATGTAGACGAACTGATCGTGACCGGTGACGTCGCCGGCAGCGTACACGCCCGCTCTTGTCGTGCGCATGCGGTCATCGACGAAGATGCCGCCCTTCGGCGAGAGAGCGATCCCATGCTCGGCGAGCCCGAGACCTTCGATATTGGGCGCGCGGCCCGTCGCCACGAGCACCTGGTCGGCGTCGATCGTGACGTCTTTGCCGTCGCGATGGACAGCGAGCGCAACACCGTCCGCGGTCTTGCGGATCGTCCGGTACGTGATGCCGGAAATCACCGCGATGCCCTCGTCCATGAAATACCCCGTCAGCGCCGTGCCGATCTCGGGTTCGGCCTCGGGAAGGAGACGCGAGCGGCACACCAGCGTCACCTCGACGCCGGAGCGTGCGAACATCTGGGCGAGTTCGGCCCCGATATATCCGCCGCCGATCACGAGCAGAGAGCGGGGCAGCTCCTCGAGTTCGAGCGCCGTCGTGCTCGTCAGATACGGCACGGCCGCGATACCGGGGATGGCAGGGACGGCCGGCCGCGCACCGGTCGCGATGATGATCTTGCCGGCGGGAATGGGCGCGCCGTCGACCTCCACGCCGCCATCGAAGAGGCGCGCCGATCCTTCGCGATAGGCGATGCCGTTGTAGGCTGGCAGCATGTCCACGTACTTGGCCTGACGCAGGTCGGAAACCAGCGCGTCTTTCTGGCGAACGGTTCCGCGCCAGTCGGACAGTTCGGCCTTGGCCGTGATGCCGGCGAAACGCGCTGCGGCTCGGGCATTGTGCAGCGTCTCGGCGGCGCGGATCAGCGTCTTCGAGGGGACGCAACCGATGTTGACGCAGGTGCCACCGATGGTGCCAGCGCCGATGAGAGCCACCTGGGCGCCCTGATCGGCAGCCGTGATCGCGGCCGAGAAGCCGGCCGAGCCGGCGCCGATGACGGCAAGGTCGTAGGAACCATTGTTGCGGCCATTCGTGCTAAGGCGCCGATCGGTCACGGGCCTGTCCGGCGATGCGGTATCGCCCGTCGATTGAGGCTCACTTCGTGTCTCGGCCGCATCGTTGCCGTCGCCAGCGATTGTGCCGATTCCGTCAAGGCTCGGCCCGAAGATCGCCCGACCTGCCTCCAGGGCTTCCTCGATCGACAGCCGGAATCCCGGCTCGTCTGCAGGAAGCTCCCGGTGCCACGCGGCGAGGTGATCGTCGGAGCAGAAGAAGGACGTTGCCGTGCACAGCGAGTTCGCAGCGCATCCGCCTTCGTAGCGGACGCTGAGCCATACGACTGCCGTCGTCGGCTCAACGTCGGCCAGAGCCCGGCCGCGGTCCTGCGTGGTGATCCGGACCGGCGCGCCGCAGTGGCGGCAGCGCGAGACGATCGAGACGTCGTGGTCGGTCATGGCGCCGATGCCGACCGCGTCGACCGCGCACATGGCATTGAGCGTGCGTCCATCCAGTGTGACCCGGTGGCCGGTGTCCTGGTCGGTGAAGGGATAGGCACCGACGATCTTGTCGCCGTCGAGCACGACAAGGTCGCGACGGCGGAGCTCTTCGAGCAGCGCGCGGACGGCTTCCTCGCTCAGCCCCGCACGCCTGGCAAGCGCGCTTGGGGTCGGGGCTCGCCCGTGTTCTGCGTAGATCTGTAGCAACGCAACGCGCACGCGATCCGTGGCCGCCTCGTAGCCGCTCCAGCGGTTGAGCACGTGGCCGGAGCCGACCATGGGCAGCAGGGCCTCCTTCACCACGGGTGACGAAACCACCGACCAGTCCGGAAACGTGACACCCGGCCGCACGGCAAAGCTCGGCACCGCTGCGGATGTAGAAACCGTCGCCTTGTCGCGGGACGCGGAGGATGCGCAGCAATTATTCATGGCTTCAGGCCTTCATTCAGAATCTTCGTGTTGGAACAGGCGACCTTTGCACGGCGATGATGGATGCCCCAGGCGACAAGCCCAAGGCCCGCGGCGATCGGGGGAAGCACGACCAGACCCGAACCCGTCAACCACGCGCCGAAGCCGGCCAACGGCAAGGTCACGGCAAGGAGTGGCGCCGCGCAGCAGATCGCGGCGAAGATGGCGCCCACCGTGCCGGCGCGGATCAGGGCGCGATCACTCATCTCAACTGCCTTGCTGCCCCGGGTGGGCCGGATAGCCGGCATTCATGCTGGCGGCCGCGATGGTATCCAGGTTCGTCTTCGCGTCGTCGAAGGTCACGGTCGCGGTCTTCGCCTCGAACGAGACGGTCACCTTTGCAACGCCGGGCACCGCGGCCATCGAGGTCTTCACGATGTAGGGGCACGAGGCACAGGTCATGTTGTCGACGGCGAAGGTGACGGTACGTTCAGCGGCAAAGGCGGCAGGCGCGGTCATCACCGACGCGATCAAAGTGAGAGCGCTCAAACTCTTCATGGGGCGGGATCTCCTCTTGGTGTCAGGCGGAAAGCAGTAGCGGGGCGACATAGTCGAATGCGAAGGCGGCCGCGACGAGCACCGTCGCAAACCAGAGCGCGATTTGCACGAGGCGGCTGCGGATCGGCCGTGCGCAGGCGGCATCTTCGGCGCAGGCCTGCCGCGGCTTCCAGTAGACGAGATAGAAGCCGTAGCCGAGAACGCCCGTCGTCCCGGCGACGAAGAAGGGCTTGTAGGGCGCGAGCGCCGTCAGATTGCCGATCCAGGCGCCACCGATGCCTAGGCTAAACAGGATGAGCGGGACGATGCAGCACGAGGAGGCGGCAAGCGCGCCGAGAATGCCGCCGACGGCGACCAGGCGCTGCCGTCCGACTTCGCCTCGCTCCGACGCGAGCACGTCGGTCGTGGCGGACGTCATGCCCGCCGTGCTGGGTCGCGATATATCCATATCCGATCTCGCTTTCCTTGCCGAAATCCTCATTGCGCAGTACCATGCGGTCTGTAGCGACTACAGGGTCAAGAGGGATTTTGGCGATGGGCGATCACGCTGGCGTGAAGGGACTGCAGCGGGCTGAACTCGCCCGGCGGACGGGCAGCAATCTGGAGACGGTGCGCTACTACGAAAAGGTCGGCCTTCTGCCCGAGCCGCCGCGCACGGCGGCCGGCTACCGTAGCTACGACACGACGCATGAGCGGCGCCTTCGCTTCGTGCTGCGGGCGCGCGAGCTCGGCTTCTCGCTTGATGAAGTCCGTGAGCTGCTGCGTCTTGTCGACGAGCGTGACCAGCCCTGCGCCGAGGCAAGCGCGGTCGCCGCCGCGCATCTCGACGATGTACGCGCAAAGATTGCCGACCTGAAGCGCATGGAGCGGGTGCTCAAGGACGTAGTCGCGCAATGCGCCGGCGGCACCCGGTCGGAATGTCCGTTGATCGAGACGCTGTTCCAGGAGCGGACTGTCAACTGATCGGGTTGAGGGGCGCCTATGCGGCGCCCCTGGCGCTCAGGAGCTCGACCGTGGATTCCTCCATGGAATAGGCGGCCGAGCCGAACCGCCCGGTGAGATCGCGGTCGAGGCGGTGCTTGGCGCCGGAAGCGTGACCATTATGCCGATATCGGCATAACGGGCATTATGCCCGATTTCGTGCAGGGCCGTCCTGTGCCAGTTGATCGGCTCGAAATAGGCCTGCGGCGGCGGGACGACGACATAGTCGTGAGCCGGGACATAGAACGCCTTGCCGCCGCCGATCTGGAAATCGATGCCGGTCGCCTTGATGAGGGTCTCGACATTCGGCTCACCTCGTTCTCTTCCAGCATGATCCGCTGACGCTGGTAGGAGAACGTCAACTGGGCACCGACATAACGCTGCTCACGTTTGCACAGGACATCGCGCAGCCGATCCGGGGCAAGATTCAGCGGCCGATGCAGATCATCAGACCGGGCAGGGGTGATGGCGAATTGCCGGTTATAGCTCTCCATGAAGCGAGGCAGGAAAGCGTTGCCGTCGTCCATGTCGCAGATGCCCTCCAGGCGCAGATCCTTGATCAACCGGTCCTGTAGCGTCCGGTTCATCCGCTCGACTCGGCCCTTGGCTTGGCTCGAGTTTGCACAAAGGATCTCGATGTTTAGCTCGCAAAGCGCCCGGCCGAACTGCGTCATGCCCTGACCGCCCTTGGCATCCTTCTTCGCAACCCGGAACACCGAATGCTTGTCGGAATAGAAGGCGACTGGAGCACCATGCGCCTTCAGATAGAACTCCAGCGCTTCGAAATAGCTGAACGCACTTTCCGATCGTACGAACCGCAACTGCATCAGCTTGCCGGTCGCATCATCGATGAACACCAGCAATGAACATGGGTCACCGCGATCTTCGAACCAGCGATGCTCGGATCCGTCGATTTGCACCAGTTCACCGTAGGCCTCGCGCCGCAACCGCGGCTGATGGAACGAGCGGCGCTGCTTGCGCGACAGCCACAGGCCGGCCTCCACCATCCATTGGCGCAAGGTCTCGCGCGACACCGTCAGGCCATCAAGCTCCGCTAGCTTCTCGGCCGCCAGCGTCGGACCGAAATCCGCATAGCGCTCGCGCACGATCGCCATCGCATAATCGCGCACGCCGTCGCGAATCCGATTGTTCGATGGGCGACCGATCGCCTTGTGGCGGATCGATGCCGCACCGCCAGCGCTGATCCGATCCAGCAGTCGACGCACTTGGCGCGTGCTTAAGCCCAGGACATGTGCCGTCCACACCATCGTCATACGGCCGTCGATCACCTTCGACAAAACCTCAATCCGCTGCAGATCGCGCTCGCTCATCGCAATCAATCCCATCCGCAATCTCCCACGTCATCAAAACCCGGGGAGAGTGACATTCTTACTTTGCCGGATCAGGACATTTTAACTTTGCGGTGTGAGTTCTCGGCGAAGTGCGACTTTGCAGCGGCTCAGGTTAGCCTGACCTCCTCGGCGCCGTCATCATCTTTTGCCGGAACACTTCAGAGGGCGTCTTGAAGCCGAGGCATTTGCGCGGCATTCTTGCCGCGGCTGCCATGGCGTTTTCGAGTGTCTTCGTCGTCACCAATGCGCTGAGGCTCAGGACCTTCCGCCCGCCCGTCGCGGCGAGCGCGGCCGCTGCATCGAAGCAAGGCGTCCGTCCGGTCCCGGCGATGCCCTGACGGAGGTCGTCATGAAGATCGGACAAGCCGCGCGTTCTTCCGGCCTCTCGGCCAAGACCATCCGCTATTACGAAGAAACCGGCCTCCTCCCAGCGGCGCGTCGAACCGAAGCCGGCTACCGCGTTTACGACGAACGGGATGTGCACATGCTCCGGTTCATCCATCGCGCACACCGGCTCGGGTTCTCGATAGGAAGCATTCGCCAACTCCTTGCCTTGTGGCAGGACAGGAATCGCCGGAGCGCAGAGGTGAAGGAACTCACGCTGGCGCACGTGGCCGCGCTTGACATGAAACTTCTCGGTCTTCAGTCCCTGAAACGGACACTCGAGCACCTTATCGCGTGTTGCGAGGGTGACGATCGCCCGGATTGTCCGATTCTCGAGGACTTGGCTCGTCAGTCGGGAAACGATATCGCTTCAAGCATCAACTGACCGCTGGCAAATGGTGTGCCTGCTAACGACGGCGCTGAGGTCGATCCCATTGTTGTTTCTGCATTCGCCTTGATCAGATAATTGGCTGCACAAGCGAAGTAGGCGTGTCCATTGTCTTCGACCGTGGCGCCGAGTTCACGGATTGGCCCTACCCCCTCGGGCGGGTCCGCCCCATTTTTCGTCGACCACTCGGTGCCATCAGCGTATGGCTTCCAGGACGTCATGATGAGGGCCGGGGGTAACCCGAAGGAACTCTTGGGCGCAGGGCGGCAAGACCGGTCACGCCCACGTTCCAGCTCCCGACGGGGACCTGGGCCGGCAGGCGCATGTGATACATATTGGCGCCCAGGCGCTGTCCGGCGGCCATGAAGGCATCGGCATAGTTGAGCCGCTCATTGCCCTGAGTCAGGACGACGAGTCTTTCACCCTGCCTGACGCCGGACATCCTGAGCTGATGCAGGCAGATTTCGGTAAAGCTGGCTTGATCCATTTCAGTTTCCTCCCTTGTGGGGCCTAGGCCCGGAAATCAGCCACTGCGTTCACAAAGCCCTCGAGATTGTCCCAAGGGATCATGTGACCCGCATCCTTGACGATGCGGACTTCGATCTTCGGCGCGAGAGCCTCGATTTCAGCGATATCGGACTCCCCGATCACCTGGGCGGCGCCTGCCACCACCAGCCGGATCGGTAGCCCGATCACGGGCAGGTCGAGATGGATATCTTGGTATGAAACCCGTCATAAGCGGTCCTGATCGCGTCGAGCTGACAGGTGTGGAGCCACTCGGCCCGCAGCGAATTCTGCTCATCGGTCCAGGCGGGACAGAAGGCCTTCATGTCCTCACCCGAACAGCCCCTTTGCGCCATGAGGAGTGAACCCTCATACCAGTTCCAGGCGGACGGATAGGCCCGACGCCCCGGCCCAGACACCGGCGGATCCAGGAGCACGAGCCCGGAAAACGCCGCGGGATCGATTCTAGCGCCGATCCGCTCCCAGCTGAAGCCGGGCGGGGAGGGGCAAGTCCTGTTCATCGTCTCCCGCGACAACGGCGCCAAGGAATACGAGATCGAGCTCAAGGGTGGTTACCGGCTTTCCGCCGAACTCGCTGGAGGCATCAAAGCCCTCGAGGGCGTGGTGGATGTCCGTCTGAACTGAGGACGAATCAGCACCCCGTGAAAGGTTTTCGAGCGAGGTTGCATGCCGCCTTTTCAACCAAGCCGATAATGACTTTCGTCGGCGCCGTTGGTCCCTCTCGCATTTATCTTGGTTCCCCCTCCCTGCGCCGGGCGTATAAGTATGGTGTGCCCTTCGCACATCTTAGAGTCCGTTTGGAAAGTCAGGGATGGGCATTCCGGCGTAGGAGGTTGCCGCCCATGGCGACGAGGATCATGG
>NZ_JARDJI010000034.1:0-27114 GCF_039907765.1 Mesorhizobium sp. CC13
CAAGAAGCTCGCTCTGCGACAAGCCGCATGACCAGCTTCAAGGCCGCCCCAATTTGCAGAACTTGACGCACACAACCTTTGCGGACTTGTGTGCCGGCACCGGCAGAGTGCAGGAGAGTTACTTGCTAAAGTACCCCCACCCCAACCCCTCTCCACAAGGGGGAGGGGAACCTTGCGGCACGACCTCTCCAAAACTTGATGGCCTTGGCCACAACGCTGGCGGAATCGTGCCCTCCCCCTTGTGGGGAGGGGTAGGGGTGGGGGTGAAGCCGCGTGCCCGCTCGCTGACCTAAGCCCCAAACACCTTCTTGCCGTCGATCCAGGTGCCCGACACGTCGAGCCCGTCGGTCAACTGCACGGCGTTCGCGGCAAAACCCTTGGCCAGCCGGCCGAGGCGGTGGTCCTGCCTCACCGATTCCGCCGGATAGAGCGAGGCCATGCGGATCGCCTCGCCGAGGTCGTAGCCGATTGTCTCGTGCATGAAGCGGATGGCGGAGATCATGTCGAGGTCGGCGCCGGCGAGCGTGCCGTCCTCCAGCGTCAGCCGGCCGTTCTCGCGCCTGATGGTGCGCCCGTTGAGCTGGAACGATTTCAGGTCGGTGCCGATGGTGGCCATGGCGTCGGTGACGAGGAAGATGCGCGCCGGGCCGTTCTTGGCCCTGAGCGCGATCTGCATCGTCGCCGGGTCGACATGGACGCCGTCGGCGATGAGGCCGGCCGAGAAGGTCGGGGTCTCGATGGCGGCACCGGCAAGCCCCGGCTCGCGGTTGCCGATCTGGCTCATGGCGTTGAACAGGTGCGTCGCCATGGTGGCGCCCGCCTCGGCGTAGGCCCTTGCGGTGCCATAGCTGGTGTCGGTGTGGCCGAGGCTGACGACGATGCCGGCCTCGGCCAGCGCCTTGACCTGCTCGGCCTTGACCGATTCAGGGGCGACCGTCGTCAGCAGCACCGCCATGGACGGACGCGCGGCGATCAGCGCCGACTGGTCGTCGTCGTCCATCGGCCGGATCAGATTGGGATCGTGCGCGCCCTTGCGGGCGAGCGACAAATGCGGGCCTTCGAGATGCAGGCCGAGGAAGCCGGGCATCTTGCGCTTCGCCGCCTCAGTGCCGGCCGCGATGGTTGCACGGGTGATCTCGCGGGTGTCGGTGATCAGCGTCGGCAGCACCGCCGTGGTGCCGAAGGGCATCTGCGCCTTGCAGATGACCTCCAGCGTGTCGACGTCGGGCTTGTCGTTGAGCATCAGCCCGCCGCCGCCATTGACCTGCAGGTCGATGAAGCCGGGGACGAGCATGGCGCCCGCCTCCGCCGCCTTCACGCCCGACGGAATGTTGCGGCGCGAAACGATGCCCTCGACCAGCCCGTCTGCGACCAGAAGCGCGGCATCCTCGTGCCAGGCGTCACCGTCGAAGATGCGCCCGGCAGCAATGGCAAGACGTTCGCTCATATCGTTTCGGTCACTTTGCGCAGGTTGGGCGGGCTGTCGGGGTTGAGGCCGCGATGGCGGGCGAAGGCCTCGACGAAGCCGTAGAACGAGGCGATCAGCATCAGCGGATCGGTGAGCGGGTGGCCGGTGGCGACATGCTCCAGCACGCGTGCCTTCCTGGCCAGCGACGAAGTGATGTGGATCGCGGCACCGCGGTCGGCAAGGCCGTCGGCGGCTTCGGCGATCGAGGGTTCGGACGCGTCGCGCGCGGCCAGCGCCAGCACCGGGAAGCCGGGGCGCACCAGCGCCAGCGGCCCGTGCATCACTTCCGCCGCGCTGTAGGACTCGGCGTGCATGGCGCAGGTTTCCTTGAACTTCAGCGCCGCCTCGTTGGCGATGGCGAAGGACGGGCCGCGGCCGAGGATGAACAGCGAATTGCCGTCGGTCAGGGCTTCCGCGATGCTCATCCAGTCGCAGTCGACCGCCTTGGCGAAATGCTCGGGCAGGGCCTTCAGCGCCGCGAGCAGCTTGTCGTCGCCGGTCCAGTGGCCGAGCACGGCGAGGCCGGCGACCGCCGAATTGACGAAGGTCTTGGTGGCCGCGACGCTCTTCTCTACGCCGGCGCGGATGTCGATGGCGTGCTCCGAGGCGACCGCCAGCGGCGAGCCGGCGGTGTTGGTGAGCGCGACCGTCAGCGCCCCGCCGGCGCGGGCGCCCTCGGCCATGGCGACGATGTCGGGGCTCTTGCCCGACTGCGAGATGGCGAGGCAGGCGGAATCGGCGAGCTTCAGCTTGGCGCCGTAGATCGACGAGATCGACGGGCCGATGGAGGCGACCGGCAGGCCGGCGGTCAGCTCGATGGCATATTTGAGGAAGGAGGCGGCGTGGTCGGACGAGCCGCGGGCGACGGTGGTGACGAAGCGGGGCTGGGCGCGCTTCAGGTGCAGGCCGGTTTCGGCCAGTTCCTTGGCCGACCCTTCGAGCAGGCGCGCGGTGGCCTCGGGGATTTCGGCGATCTCGCGCCGCATATGGGTAGTCGCGTTCAAGTACTTTCTCCTTCTGGCCCTTCCGCCCCGGGCAGCCTCAGTTCGGCGACGAAGTCGTAGGCGTCGCCGCGATAGACCGACTTGGTGAACTCGATCACCTTGCCGGTGGCGAGATAGGATATGCGCTCGATCTGCAGGCAGGCCGAGCCCGCCGGCACGTCGAGCAGCCTGGCGTCCGCCTCGCCGAGATTGACGGCGGAGATGCGCTGCACGGCCCGCACCGGGCGGTGGCCGGTCTTGCCCAGTGCCATATAGAGCGACGACGTGACTTCGCGAGGGTCGGGCAGCACCGAAGCCGAAATCGTCGCCCGCTCGATGGCCAGCGGCGTCTCGTCGGCGATGCGCAGGCGGCTGAGCCGCGACACCAGTTCGCTGGCCGACAGGCCGAGCACCATCATCTCGTCGGGCGAAGCGGTGTAGATGCCGCGGTCGAGCCACTGCGAGCGCGCCGTCATGCCGCGCCGCGCCATGTCTTCGCTGAACGAGGTGAGCCGCGACAGCGACTGCTCGACGCGCTCCATGCGCGGGGCGACGAAGGTGCCGGAGCCGTGCCGCTGCACCAGGACGCCGCTCTTGACCAGGTCCTGCACAGCCTTGCGCACGGTGACGCGCGAAATGTCGGCGCGGGCGGCGATCTCGCGTTCCGCCGGCAGCGCGTCGCCGGGGCCGATCAGGCCGCGCCGGATGGCCTCCTCGATGTTGCGCTTGAGCTGCAGGTAGAGCGGCGCGCCGCTCTGGCCGACCTCGCGCAGCGTCTCGAAGATGCGTTCCGCTGCATCATCCATGGCCGCCTCCCGGCTTGCCGAATTTCCTGACCGCCATCTGCACGGCGCCGGCGATGGCATCGCCGAGCGGCGGATGCATGATCGCCCGGTAGCGTTCCGAGAGCAGCGGCGCGTAGAGGCTGGCGAGCCCGCCCAGGAGGCAGAGGCGCTCGGGTGCCGCCAGGTCGAAGACGGCAAGCGTTTCCTCGACCTCCGCCACCACGCGGTCCACCAGGCGCCCGGCGACCGCGTCGCCCTCGGCTGCCGCCGTAAAGACCATGGGTGCGAAGGCGCCGTAGTCGACCGGCTTGGCCGCGGTGGTGAATTCGACCATCTCGCCGGGATTGCCGTTGAAGCGCTTCAGAATGGCGTCGCTCAGGGCGGAGCCGCGGCGGATGCCGTCATGGGCAAGCAGGGTTTCCTGCAAGAGGTCGCGGCCGATGCGGGCGCCGCTGCCGAGATCGCCGATCTGGAAGCCCCAGCCGCCGACCGGGCGCAAACTGCCGCGCCGGCGCGCCAGATAGACGGTGCCGGTGCCGAGTGCGGCGATGGCGCCGTCATGGTCGCCGAGCGCGCCTTCGAGCGAGATCAGGGAATCGTTTTCGACGTCGCTCTTGCGGAAGGGCAGGATCGCTTCCAGCCGCTGCTTGTAGTCGCCGACATTGGCGCCGGCGAGGCCGAGCACGGCGTCTGTCGAGCTGAACAGCGCCGGGTCGACGCCGGCGTCGGCGAAGGCCAGGCGGGCGGCCTCGACGACGTTGTCGCGCGAGCCTTCGAGGTCCGTGCGGATGTTCGCCGGACCGCCTTTGCCGCGACCCAGAACGGCGCCGGCTGGGGTGGCCACAGCCGCCCGGCAGCCGGTTCCGCCACCATCTATCCCGAGCACAAGATCCACGGCTTTGTCTCCTCGCCATCGATAATACCAATAAAATACCAATAGCCAAGCCTTAAATTCCCGTAACTGGCATCGCATCGCCATTCTGTTGAATTTTATCAAGTTTTCAGCCTGCCTTGCGTTGCAGCAAAGGAATTTGTTAACGCGTCTGGACAAGTGGTATTTTTTTGGTATTGTCGAGATCAAGGGAGAGATGGAATGGCGCCACGGCGTACGGAAGCGGTGCACAAACATGCCTCTGGGATCGATGCCCGGGCACCCGAGGCCGTTCTGGCGCTGCTCGCCGACGCCCAGCTCGAAGCCGCCGCCGTCGTGCGCGCCGCAATCCCCGAAATCGCCGAAGCCGCCGACAAGATCGCCGCCAGCCTCGCGGCGGGCGGACGTCTCGTCTATGCCGCGGCCGGCAGCTCCGGCCTGATGGCGCTGGCCGACGCGCTCGAACTGCCCGGCACCTACGGCATACCGCGCGATCGCGTCTTCATCCTGCTCGCGGGCGGCGCGGACGCGCTCGTCAATCTCGCCGGCGCGCCCGAGGACGATGCCGCCCAGGCCGTGCGCGACGTCGCCGCGACCGGGCTCGGCGCGGATGACTGCCTGATCGCGATCTCCGCCAGCGGCTCGACGCCCTTCGCCATGGCCGCGCTCGAAGAGGCCAGGCGCCGTGGCGCGGCGACCATCGCCATCGCCAACAACGCCGGCGCGCCGATGTTCGGCATCGCCGGAACCTCGGTGCTGCTCGCGACGCCGCCGGAGGTCGTCGCCGGCTCGACCCGCATGGGTGCCGGCACGGCGCAGAAGATCGCGCTCAACATGATGTCGACCATGGCCGCGATCCGTCTCGGCCATGTCCATGACGGCTACATGGTCAATTTGCTTGCAGACAACATCAAGCTGCATGAACGCGCCGCCCGCATGGTTTCGGCCATCGCAGGCTGCGACACGGCCGAGGCGCAGGCGCTGCTCGCCAGGAGCGGCGGCTCGGTCAAGATTGCGATCCTGCTGGCTGCGGGGGCAGCGAGCCTGGAGGCGGCAAACCAACTTCTGGATGGGGCGGACCAGAAACTCAGGTCCGCACTGTCGAAGCTCGAGGGGAGCAAAGGCTCTCGTCAGTAGAGGCCTTGGAAGGTCAACAGGGAGAACGAAAATGAAATACAGGTTGCTTACTGGACTTCTGATGGCGTCCAGCATCCTCGGCTCCGCCGGGGGCGCTCTCGCCCAGGAAGCCACGCTTACGATCGAAAGCTGGCGCAACGACGACCTCGCGATCTGGCAGGAGAAGCTGATCCCGGCGTTCGAGAAAGCCAATCCGGGCATCAAGGTCACCTTCTCGCCGTCGGCGCCGACCGAATACAATGCCGCCCTCAACGCCAAGCTCGAAGCGGGTTCGGCCGGCGACCTCATCACCTGCCGTCCGTTCGACGCCTCGCTCGAACTCTACAACAAGGGCCAGCTGGCCGACCTCTCCTCGCTGAAGGGCATGGAGAACTTCACCGACGTCGCCAAGTCGGCCTGGCAGACCGACGACGGCAAGGCCACCTTCTGCGTGCCGATGGCGTCCGTCATCCACGGCTTCATCTACAACAAGGACGCCTTCGAGAAGCTCGGCATCGCCGTGCCGGCCACCGAGGACGAGTTCTTCGCCGCCCTCGACAAGATCAAGGCCGACGGCACCTACATCCCGATGGCGATGGGCACCAAGGACCTCTGGGAAGCCGCCACCATGGGCTACCAGAACATCGGCCCGAACTACTGGAAGGGCGAGGAAGGCCGCCTGGCGCTGATCAAGGGCGAGCAGAAGCTGACCGACCCGCAGTGGGTCGAGCCGCTGGCGACGCTGGCCAAGTGGAAGCCCTATCTCGGCGACGGTTTCGAGGCGCAGACCTATCCGGACAGCCAGAACCTGTTCACCCTCGGCCGCGCCGCCATCTATCCGGCCGGCTCGTGGGAGATCTCGACCTTCAACGCCCAGGCGCAGTTCAAGATGGGCGCCTTCCCGCCGCCGGTGAAGAAGGCGGGCGACACCTGCTACATCTCCGACCACAACGACATCGGCATCGGCCTCAACTCCAAGAGCAAGAACGCCGAGGCCGCCAAGACCTTCCTGAGCTGGGTGGCGTCGCCCGAATTCGCCACCATCTACGCCAACGCGCTGCCGGGCTTCTTCAGCCTGAACTCGGCGCCGGTGAAGATGGAAGACCCGCTCGCCCAGGAATTCGTCTCGTGGCGCGAGAAGTGCAAGCCGACCATCCGCTCGACCTACCAGATCCTGTCGCGCGGCACCCCGAACCTCGAGAACGAGACCTGGGTCAAGTCGGCCAACGTCATCAACGGCACCGAAACCCCGGAAGCCGCTGCAGGCGAACTGCAGAAGGGCCTCGACAGCTGGTACAAGCCGGCCAAGTGATGCGGCGGGCTTGATGCTCGCAGGAGCGCGCCGTTCGCGGCGCGCTCCATCCCCTCACGAATTCGGACCTCGCGGGTTCGTCAAGGGGCTTGAATTGGCGCACCTGAAGATGCGCTACTGCTTCCGGCGGCCATGATGGCGGGAAGCGCCGCCCGGGGGTACATCCTCGCCAGCCATTTCAACGGCCCCTCGGGGCCGGACCAAGGAACTCGACATGTCGGAGCAAAGCCTGGTGCATAGCCAAGACAGACGGCCGACGCGGTGGCATATCGCCGTATTCCTGGCGCCCGCCGTACTGGTCTACACCGCCGTGATGATCCTGCCGCTATTCGGCACGCTGCAGCTTTCGCTGTTCCGCAACGTCGCCAACAGCCCGGTTTTCGTCGGTCTCGACAATTTCCGCACGCTGTTCGGCGACCCGCGCTGGTCGGCCTCGTTCTGGAACGCGCTCGGCAACAACACCTGGTTCTTCATCATCCACATGCTGGTGCAGAATCCGGTCGGCGTCGTGCTCGCCGCCCTTCTGTCGAGCCCGAAGCTGCGCTTCTCCGCCTTCTACCGCACGGCGATCTTCATCCCCACCATCCTGTCCTTCGTCATCGTCGGCTTCGCCTGGAAGCTGATCCTGAGCCCGCTCTGGGGGGTTGCGCCCAACCTGCTCGACCTCGCCGGCCTCAAGAGCCTGTTCGTGCCGTGGCTCGGCAAGGAGGAATATGCGCTCACCGCGCTCAGCCTGATCTCGGTGTGGCAGTTCGTCGGCATCCCGATGATGCTGATCTATGCCGCCATGCTGTCGATCCCCGACGAGGTGATCGAGGCCGCGGAATGCGACGGCATCACCGGCATGTCGCAGTTCTGGAAGATCAAGCTGCCGCTGATCCTGCCTTCCATCGGCATCATCTCGATCCTCACCTTCGTCGGCAACTTCAACGCCTTCGACCTGATCTATTCGGCGCAAGGGGCGCTGGCCGGCCCGAACTACGCCACCGACATCCTCGGCACGTTCCTCTACCGCACCTTCTTCGGCTTCCAGCTGCAGATCGGCGATCCCAACATGGGCGCCACCATCGCCTCGATGATGTTCTTCATCATCCTCGCCGGCGTGTGCCTCTACCTCTTCCTCATCCAGACGCGGCTTCGCCGCTACCAGTTCTGAGGGTGTCATGAGCAAGGCTGCCTCTTCCCTGCCGCGCGCCGTCGGCGCACATGCGATCCTGCTGGCCTACACGGTCATCGCGCTGTTCCCGGTGATCGTCATCGTCGTCAACTCGTTCAAGTCGCGCAACGCGATCTTCCGCTCGCCGCTCACGCTGCCGACGGCGGAGACCTTCGACCTCATCGGCTACAAGACGGTGATGGCCCAGGGCGATTTCGTCCAGTATTTCCAGAACAGCCTGACGGTCACCGTCGCCTCGCTGTTCTTCGTGCTCCTGTTCGGCGCCATGGCCGCCTTCGCCTTGTCGGAATACCGCTTCAAGGGCAATACCGTCATGGGCCTCTATCTGGCCCTCGGCATCATGATCCCGATCCGCCTCGGCACGGTCGCGATCCTGCAGCTGATG
Source organism: Mesorhizobium sp. CC13 (assembly GCF_039907765.1). Taxonomy (NCBI): domain Bacteria; kingdom Pseudomonadati; phylum Pseudomonadota; class Alphaproteobacteria; order Hyphomicrobiales; family Phyllobacteriaceae; genus Mesorhizobium; species Mesorhizobium sp. CC13. Next base: position 8,098 of record NZ_JARDJI010000034.1, read on the forward strand.
GTGGCTTCGGGCCTGGTCAACACGCTGACGGCGCTGATCCTGGTCTATACGGCGCAAGGCCTGCCGCTCGCGGTCTTCATCCTGTCCGAATTCATGAAGCAGGTGTCGGACGACCTCAAGAACGCCGGCCGCATCGACGGGCTTTCGGAATACCGCATCTTCTTCCGCCTCGTCCTGCCGCTGGTGCGCCCGGCGATGGCGACGGTCGCGGTCTTCACCATGATCCCGATCTGGAACGACCTGTGGTTCCCGCTGATCCTCGCCCCGTCCGAGCAGACCAAGACCATCACGCTCGGCGCCCAGGTGTTCATCGGCCAGTTCGTCACCAACTGGAACGCGGTGCTGGCAGCGCTTTCGCTCGCCATCCTGCCGGTGCTGGTCCTCTATCTCTTCTTCTCGCGGCAGCTCATCCGCGGCATCACTTCCGGAGCAGTCAAGTGACCACTGAAAAGCCCCTTCGCGTCGTCGTCGCCGGCCTCGGCAACATGGGCCGCAGCCACGCGCTCGCCTACCACAACAACCCGGGCTTCGAGATCGCGGCGCTCGTCAACCGCTCCGACGTGCCGCTGCCGGCCGGCATGGAAGGCTACGGCATCCAGCGCTCCTTCGAGGGTGCGATCCGCGAGCTGAAGCCCGACGTCGCCTCGATCAACACCTATTCCGACAGCCATGCCGACTATGCGGTGATGGCCATGGAGGCGGGTTGCCACGTCTTCCTGGAGAAGCCGCTGGCGACCACGGTGGCGGATGCCGAACGCGTCGTCGCCTGCGCCAAGGCCAACGGCCGCAAGCTGGTGATCGGCTACATCCTGCGCCACCACCCCTCGTGGATACGGCTGATCGGCGAGGCGCGCGGGCTAGGCGGTCCGTATGTCTTCCGCATGAACCTCAACCAGCAGTCATCCGCCCACAAGTGGGACACCCACAAGCAGCTGATGAAGACGACGTCGCCGATCGTCGACTGCGGCGTGCACTATCTCGACGTCATGTGCCAGATCACCGACGCCGAGCCGGTCGAGGTGCGCGGCATGGGCCTGCGCATGACCGACGACATCGCGCCCGACATGTACAACTACGGCCACCTGCAGGTGCTTTTCGCCGACGGGTCCATCGGCTGGTACGAAGCCGGCTGGGGCCCGATGATGTCGGAGACGGCCTTCTTCGTGAAGGACGTGATCTCGCCCGGGGGCTGCGTGTCGATCGTCGTCAACGAGGCTGCCACCAGGTCCGACGACGTCGATTCCCACACCAAGACCAACATGATCCGGGTGCACCGCGCCGATCTCGGGGCGGACGGCAATTTCCTCCACGCCGACCAGGATCTGTCGATGAAGGACGAGCCCGGCCACCAGGGGCTGTGCGACCGCGAGCAGGCCTTCGTGCTGAAAGCCATCCGCGAGGACATCGACCTCACCCGCCACATGGCGGACGCCGTCAAATCGCTGCGCGTGTGCCTGGCCGCGGACGAAAGCGTCCGCACCGGCCGCCCCGTCAAGCTCTAACAGGAAGGAACTGCCTGTGGGATCTCTCAAGATCGAGAATGTGAAGAAGTCCTTCGGTCCGGTCGACGTGCTCAAGGGCATCGACCTCGACGTCAAGGACGGTGAGTTCGTCGTCTTCGTCGGCCCGTCCGGCTGCGGGAAGTCGACGCTGCTGCGCATCATCGCCGGCCTCGAGGACGCGACCTCCGGCGATCTCCTGATCGACGGCCAGCGGGTCAACGCCACCCCGCCGGCCAAGCGCGGCATTGCCATGGTGTTCCAGACCTATGCGCTCTATCCGCACCTGACGGTGCGCGACAACATGGGCCTCGGCCTCAAGCAGGCCGGCGCGCCGGCGGCCGAGATCGACAAGCGCATCTCCGCCTCCTCGGCCATGCTGTCGCTCGAACCCTATCTCAAGCGCCGTCCGGCCGAGCTGTCGGGCGGCCAGCGCCAGCGCGTCGCCATCGGCCGTGCACTCGTGCGTGAGCCCAAGCTGTTCCTGTTCGACGAGCCGCTGTCGAACCTCGACGCGGCGCTGCGCGTCAACACCCGCCTCGAGATCGCCCAGCTGCACAATCGCCTGAAGTCGACCATGATTTACGTCACCCATGACCAGGTCGAGGCGATGACGCTGGCCGACCGCATCGTCGTGCTCAATGCCGGCCGCGTCGAGCAGGTCGGCGCGCCGATGGAGCTCTACAACAAGCCGGCCAACCTGTTCGTCGCCGGCTTCATCGGCTCGCCCAAGATGAACTTCATCGACGGCGCCCGCCTCGGCGAGACGGTCAAGACCGTCGGCGTCCGCCCCGAGCACATCGCCGTCAGCGACACTTCCGGCGCCTGGAAGGGCACGGTGGTGCATGCCGAGCATCTCGGCGCCGACACCAACGTCTTCCTCGAAACTGAAAAGGCCGGCCTGGTCACCATCCGCCTGTTCGGCGAATACCGGACCGGCCCGGGCGCCACGCTCTACGCCACGCCGGATGCGGCGCGGACCTACAGGTTCGACGCCGACGGCAAGGTCATGGCCTAGGCTGTTTCCGTCGTCGCACCGATGGCCCCGACGCTTTCGGGGCCATCTCGCGCCGGCATGGGCCAGGCGCCGCTTTTTTGTCGCCAGACGCTTGATCGCCACTGCGCTATATCCCAATGCTAGCGACGAGGTTGCGGCAACCCCGCCTAGAGGGAGGTCGCGCCGAGGAGGGCAAGGGCAGCATGGCAAGGACCGACATCGCGAGAAGGGTGTACAACCACACCTGGAAGCTCGATCCGATCGTGCGCAGCCTGCTCGACACGGACTTCTACAAGCTTTTGATGCTGCAGATGATCTGGGGCATGCACCCCAAGGTCGACGCCACCTTCTCGCTGATCAACCGGGCGACCTCGGTCAAGCTCGCCGAGGAGATCGACGAGGGCGAGCTGCGCGACCAGCTCGACCATGCGCGCACGCTGCGCTTCTCCAAGAAGGAGATGATCTGGCTGGGCGGCAACAATTTCTACGGCCGCAAGCAGATCTTCGAGCCGGAATTCCTGGCCTGGCTGGAGGATTTCCAGCTGCCCGAATACCACCTGGAGAAGCGCGACGGCCAGTACGAGCTCACCTTCGCCGGGCCGTGGATGTATACCTCCATGTGGGAGATCCCGGCGCTCGCCATCATCAACGAATTGCGCTCGCGCTCGGCGATGAAGGCCTTCGGCCCCTTCGCGCTCGACGTGCTGTATGCCCGCGCCAAGGCCAAGATGTGGGACAAGACCGAGCGGCTGAAGAAGCTTCCGGGCATCAAGATCTCGGATTTCGGCACGCGCCGCCGCCACTCCTTCCTGTGGCAGCGCTGGTGCGTCGAGGCGCTGAAGGAGGGCATCGGCAAGGCGTTCACCGGCACCTCCAACGTGCTGCTCGCCATGGATACCGACCTCGAGGCGCTCGGCACCAACGCGCACGAACTGCCGATGGTCTATGCCGCGCTGGCCAACAGCGAAGACGAACTCAAGCAGTCGCCCTACAAGGTGCTGCGCGACTGGCAGCGCTACTATGGCGGCAACCTGCTGATCGTGCTGCCTGATGCCTTCGGCACGGCGGCCTTCCTGCGCGACGCGCCCGACTGGGTCGCCGACTGGACCGGCTTCCGCCCCGACAGCGCCCCGCCGATCGAGGGCGGCGAGCGGATCGTCGAATGGTGGCGCAAGAAGGGCCAGGACCCGAGGTCCAAGCTTTTGATCTTTTCTGACGGTCTCGACGTCGACACCATCATCGAGACCTACCGCCATTTCGAAGGCAAGGTGCGCATGTCCTTCGGCTGGGGCACCAACCTCACCAACGACTTCGAAGGCTGCGCGCCCAGGGAAACCGACCGGCTCAACGCGATTTCGCTGGTCTGCAAGGTCACCGAGGCCAATGGCCGCCCGGCGGTGAAGCTCTCCGACAACCCGGCCAAGGCGACCGGCGACAAAAAGGAGATCGCCCGCTACCTGCGCATCTTCGGCGAGAAGGACCGGGTGGAGCAGCTTGTGAAGGTGTAGGCGGCGGGAGGCGGGGAGATCGGCAGCTCCAGCGCAGGCGCCTGTCCTGCAACGCCGCAGCAGAACTGCCGGCCACTCGACAGCCGGCGCAGCATTGGCCGTGGCGGCGAACTTCCGGGTGCTGGCGGCGCTGCCGGGGCTTCGGTTGCCACCGCGCGGCGGGCTCTATTGCCACTCCTCCGGATTGGTGATCTAGTTTGTACACATGCGATTTTCAGCCCTGCCGCCAAGGCCTGGCAGGGCGTCAAACCCGCACGATCGTTGGTCAAAACGCGCGACAAGGGGACAGGGCATGACTGACAGCAATCGCTTCTTCGACCTCGGCAAGAAAGGCATCTCGCGCCGCGGCGCGCTCAAGGGCATCGCCGCCGGCGCCGGCCTGATGGCCGCCCCCGGCTTCGTGCGCTATGCGCAGGCACAGTCCTCCGCGCCGATCAGGATCGGTTTCCAGGCCCACCGCACCGGCATCGGCGCCGCTTATGGCCGCTGGTACGAGAAGACCACCAATGCGGCGGTCAAGCTGATCAACGACGCCGGCGGCATCAACGGACGCCCGGTCGAGATCGTCGTCGAGGACGACGGCACCGACCCCAAGCGCGGCGCCGAAGTCGTCGGCAAGTTCGCCAGCCAGCACAAGACCGACGTCGTCTACGGCACGCTGTTTTCCCATGTCGTGGTCGGCTCGGCGCCGACCGCCGGCGAGCTCAAGATCCCCTATTACGTGGTCAGCGAGGGCTACCACGTCGCCTCTGGCAAGCTGAACCGCTGGGTCCTGCAGCCGGGCATCACCGACGTCCGTTCGCAGGTCACCTCGGTCGCGCCCTGGATCGCGGCCAACCTCGGCAAGAAGGTGACGATGATCTATCCCGACTATGCCTTCGGCTACGATCACCGCGACTACTTCACCCCGGCGATCAAGGCGCAGGGCGGCGACGTCGTCGCCCAGATCCCGATCCCGCCGACCGAAAGCTCGTTCACCAAGTACCTGCCGCAGATCCCCTCCGGCACCGAGGTGCTCTACCACGTCATGGTTGGCCCCGGCGTGCTGACCTTCGTCAAGGAGCTCGGCGAGTTCTACGGCTCGAACAAGCCGCAGCTGTTCGGTTTCATCGACTCGCTCGAGGCCGTCGACATCAACAGTCCGGGCCTCGAATTCCTCGACGGCAGCCATTTCTGGGAAGGCTCGCCGCGCTATGCCCAGGAAAACGACAGCGAGGCGCAGAAGGCGTACCGGACGGCAGTCGGCATCGACGACAACGGCGCATCGACCAGCGACGCCAAGGACATATCGACCGCGGCTCACATGTTCGGCTGCTGGGAAACGCTCTACGTCATCAAGAAGGCGATGGAGGATTCAGGCTACAAGGGCCCGGAGGACCGCGCCAAGCTTGTCGAGGCGACCGAGGCGCTGAAGGAGTTCAAGGAAGGGCCGGAGCACCCGCAGGGCGACAAGATCTTCAACGGCAAGATCCACCAGGTCTTCGGCCACCAGAACATCTCCAGGGTCGAGGGCGGCAAGCTCAAGGTCGTGCACCGCACCTCGATCGAGGACGGCATGTACGAGCCGGAGGCCGACTACACGACGCAGCCGCTGTAAACTGAACATGCCAATGCCGGTGCTGCCCCTCATCCCCCTACCGGGACCTTCTCCCCGTAGAACGGGGAGAAGGAGGACGGCCGCAACGCCGACGCCTCCCTCGCCCCGTTTACGGGGAGAGGGTAAGGGTGAGGGGCAGCGCTATCCTTTCCAGACGATCGTCACCTGAATGGCCTTCGGACCCCACCTCCTGCTCGCCACGCTCGAAGGCCTCGTCACCGCCGCGGTGCTGGCGCTGACTGCGCTTGGCCTGTCGCTGGTGTTCGGCGTCATGCGCATCGTCAATGTCGCTCATGGCGAGTTCTTCATGCTCGGCGCGGTGCTCGCCTGGGCGATCACCACCGCCGTCAGCGGCAATCCGGCGGTCGGCTTCGCGGCTGCCCTGGTGCTGGCGCCGCTGATCGTCGGCGCCATCGCCTGGGTGTCGGAGCGGCTGGTGCTGCGCCGCATCGAATACAATCCCGAGGCGACGATCGTCGCCACCATCGGCCTGCTCTACATCATCCAGCAGCTGGCGCTCACCTTCTACGGCCCCGAGGCGCGGCCGGTGGCGCCGCCGTTCAACATCCGCATCCAGCTGCCGTGGTTCGGCTATTCCGGCTACAAGCTGTCGATCATCGCGGCCTCGGCACTCCTGCTGCTCGCCACCTGGTTCGTGCTGACCCGCACCCGCGTCGGCCTGGTGATGCGGGCGACCCAGTATGACCGCGAGACGGCGCAGGCCTTCGGCATCCCGGTCGGGCGCGTCTACGGCGCGGTGTTCGCGCTCGGCGCCATGCTCGCGGCCGTCGCCGCGGTGCTGATCGTGCCGATCAGCCAGGCGCACTACCTGATGGGGCTCGACCCGCTGCTCTTGTCCTTCATCGTGGTCATCATCGGCGGGCTCGGGTCGCTGCGCGGCACGGTGGTGGCGGCGCTGCTCATCGGCGTGTCCGACGGCATCGTCTCGGTGTTCTTCTCGCCGACGCTCGCCAAGATCATCGCCACCTTCGTCGTCGCCATGGTGCTGGTTTTCCGCCCGCAGGGCCTGTTCGGAACGGCGGCGAAATGACCGAAGCTTCGACGGCGAAAATCTACGGCCTGCACGTCGCCGTGGTGGCTGCGTTGGTGGCGCTCAACTTCGTGCTGCCCGAATATCACCATGCCGTGCTGGCGCGGGTGCTGGTGCTCGCCGTCTTCGCCATGGGCTACAACCTCTTGTTCGGCTATGCCGGGCTGCTCAGCCTCGGCCACGCCATGTTCTTCGCCGCCGGGCTCTATGGCGCCGGCCTGCCGCTCTATCACCTCGGCTGGGGCGTGCCGGCGGCCTTCGCCTCGGGCCTCGCCGCAGGGCTGGTCGTCTCCGTGGTCATCGGCCTCTTGGCGCTCAGGACCACCGGCGTCGCCTTCATGATCGTCACCATGATGTTCGCGCAGGTGTTCTACCTGGTGACGCTCTATTTCGGCGAATGGACGCGCGGCGACGAAGGGCTGGTGCTGCCGCAGCAGGCGCGGCAGGTGACGCTTGGTACGACCACGCTCGACCTCACCAATCCCGACACGCGCTACCTGTTGGCCGTGGCGCTGTTCGGCATAGCACTCTTCGCCACGCTCGCCGTCGTCCGCTCTCGCCATGGCCGCGTGCTGGTGGCGATCCGCGAGAACGAGGAGCGCACGCGCATGCTCGGCTATGACACCTTCGCCAACAAGCTGGCGGCGGTGGTGGCCTCGGGCGTCGTCTGTGCTGCGGCGGGGGCTGCCTACGCCCTGCTCTTCGGCTATGTCGGCTCGACCTTTGCCTCGGTGCAATATTCGATCCTGCCGTTGCTCTGGGTGCTGCTCGGCGGGGCCGCCACCACGCTTGGGCCGCTCGTCGGCACGCTGTTCATGTACTATGTCGTCGACATCACCAGCGGCTACACGTCGGCCTATATGCTGGTGGTCGGCGCGGTGCTGATCCTGCTCGTGCTGTTCTTCCGCAAGGGCGTGCTCGGCACCGTGCGCGAGCGCTGGGCGAGGTGGCTGCCGTGACGCCGCTGCTCGTCACCAGGGGCCTGTCGCGCCATTTCGGCGGGCTGCGCGCCGTCGACGGCGTCGACTTCTCGATCGAACCCGGCGAGATCAGGGCGGTGATCGGCCCCAATGGCGCCGGCAAGACCACCTTCGTCAGCCTCGTCTGCGGCCGCTACGAGCCGAGTGCCGGCACGATCGTCTTCGACGGCGAGGACATCACGAAAATGCCGGCGCATCTCAGGGTCCGGCGCGGCATCGCCTACACCTTCCAGATCACCAGCGTCTTCGCCAACCTCTCGGCCTACGACAACGTCGCGCTGCCGGTGCAGCGGACGCTGACCGATGGCCGCTCGCGGGGTGCGGTGCGGCATGGGGTGATGGAAGCCCTGGAGCGGGTCGGACTGGCGTCGCGCGCCGGCGTGCCGGCGGGGGCGCTCGCCTATGGCCACCAGCGGCTCCTCGAGGTGGCCATGGGGCTCGCGCTCAAGCCGCGGCTGCTCATCCTCGACGAGCCGACGCAGGGGCTTTCGGATGGCGAGATCGACAACTTCATCGGCCTCGTCCGCGAGATCGCTCGCGACGCGACCGTGCTTCTGATCGAGCACAACATGCCGGTGGTGATGGAACTCGCCCACCGCATCACCGTCTTCAACGCCGGCAAAATTCTCGCCGAAGGCGCGCCGGCGGAGATCCGCGCGAATGCCGCCGTGCAGGACGCCTATCTCGGCACCGCGCAGGAGGCGGGTGCATGAGTGCCGCGCTGACGATCGAGGGCCTCGACTGCTTCTACGGCGAGGTGCAGGTGCTGCATGGGCTCGACCTCGAACTGCGCAACGGCGAGGTGCTGTGCCTGCTCGGCCGCAACGGCGCCGGCAAGACCACGACGCTGAAGGCGATCATGGGGCTGGTGCGGGCGCGGTCGGGTTCGATCCGGCTGGGCGGGCGGGAGCTCACGCAACTGCCGGCCCACGAGGTGCCCAGGGCCGGCGTCGCCTACGTGCCGCAGGGCAGGCGGCTGTTCGCCGAACTCACCGTCGCCGAGAACATCGAGATCGGGCTGAACGCGCGCAACAAGGGCGCATCGACCCGCGAGACCGTGCTGGACCTCTTCCCGGTGCTGCGCGAGCGGCTGAGCCAGCGTTCGGGGACGCTGTCGGGCGGCGAGCAGCAGATGCTCGCCATGGCGCGTGCGCTCTGCCTCGAACCGGAGGTGCTGCTGCTCGACGAGCCGACGGAGGGGCTGATGCCGTCGATGATCGCGAAGGTTCGCGAGACGGTCGGCAGGCTGCGCGGGCTCGGCGTCTCGACCATCCTGGTCGAGCAGCGCGTCGACGCCGTGCTGCCGGTCGCCGACCGCGTCGCCTTCATCGAGAACGGCCGCAACCGCGAGACGGTCGATGTCGCGCGGCTGCGCGAGGATCCGGCGCTGGTCCGGCGCTATGTCGGGGTGGGGTAGGGAAGAGCCCGTCACCGAGCCTGAGTTTATCCAGCTGCGGTGCAATCGCCCGTGAATCACCCCCACCCCTGACCCCTCCCCACAAAGGGGGGGGCGGCGAGCGCCTGAGCCCGATTGCACCAGATAGAGCTGATGCCACAGACGCATCGGATGCCTTGAAGTGTGGCAGCGGGCGTTGGAATCCCCCTCCCCCTTGTGGGGAGGGGTCAGGGGTGGGGGTGCAGGCCCTCACGTCCTGGCTCACCCGAAGAACACGAACCCCGCGATCAGGAAGGTCGGGATCAGCACGGCACCCGACCACAGCATGTAGCCGAAGAAGCCGGGCATCTTGACCCCGCGCTCGCGGGCGATGGCGTAGACCATGAAGTTGGGGGCGTTGCCGATATAGGTGTTGGCGCCCATGAACACCGCGCCCGCCGAGATCGCCACCAGCGTCGAGGCAAAGGTCGTCATCAGCGCCCGCGGATCGCCGCCGGCGAGCTCGAAGAAGACGAGATAGGTCGGCGCGTTGTCGAGGAAGGACGACAGCGCCCCGGTGAGCCAGAAATAGGCGAGGTCGTTGGGCGTGCCGGAGGCAGACGTCACCATAGCCACCAGCGGGCCGAACGCGCCGTCGAGCCCGGCGCGCAGGATGGCGATGACCGGCACGATGCAGACGAAGATGCCGGCGAACAGCTTGCCCACCTCGAGGATCGGCCCCCAGGAGAAACCGTTGGCGGCGCGGTATTCTTTCCGCGTCACCCGCAGCGAGACGACGGCGAGCACGAGGATGATCGCGTCGCGCACCAGGTTCTGCCATTCGAGTTCGACGCCCTGGATGGTGAAGGCGACGCCCGGCTTCCACGACGCCGACAACAGGATCGCCCCGATCACCCCGGCGAGCAGGATGAAATTGGCCCGGCCGCGGATGCGCACCCTGGAGTCCGGCGTCGGATCCTTGATCTTCGGCTGACCCTTCTCGCGGACGTGCAGCACCCAGTCCAGCGCCAGGAAGGCGAGGAGCACGATGCCGCCGACCAGCAGCGCCTCGCGCCACAGATTGGCCGTCGTCCAGAAGAAGTCGACGCCGCGCAGGAAGCCGACGAACAGCGGCGGGTCGCCGAGCGGGGTCAGCGAGCCGCCGATGTTGGAGACCAGGAAGATGAAGAAGACGACGACATGGGCGTTGAACGGCCGGTTGTCGTTGGCGCGGATCACCGGCCGGATCATGATCATCGAGGCGCCGGTGGTGCCGACCACCGAGGCGAGCAGCGCGCCGATCAGCAGCAGTGCCGCATTGACCAGCGGCGTGCCGTGGATGTTGCCGGCCACCAATATGCCGCCGGCGATGGTGAACAGTGCAAACAAAAGGATGATGAAGGACATGTATTCGAGCAAAAGCGTGTGCAGCACCGCCTCGGCCGAGATGCCGACGCCGAACACCGCCATCAGCGGCAGGATGACCAGTGCCGACCACATGGCTGCGATCTTGCCGTAGTGGTGCTCCCAGAAATGGGCGTAGAGCAGCGGGCCGGTGGCGATGGAGATGAGCAGCCCGACGAAGGGCAGGGCCCACCACAACGACATGGCCGCGCCTGGCAGCCCGTCCTCCGCCGCCAGCGCCTGGCTGGCACCAAGATAGAGGCCGCCCGCACCCATGGCAGCCAATCGCAGGAATTTCATGAAAGTCCCCTCAGCCCCGGCGCGGACGCCGCTTGCCCCAGAAAAGCGGTTGGTTCAGATCAGCGTGACGCCGGCGTCGCGCATCTTGCCGATCATCGTGTCCAGCGAACCGCCGAGATCGATCGCCCGGCAGGCGTCGAGCCGGACGGTTGTGGCAAAACCCTGCTTCACCGCGTCGAGCGCCGAATAGGCGACGCAGAAGTCGGTCGCCAGGCCGACCAGCGTGACCGCGCCGATGCCGCGCTCGCGCAGGTAGCCGGCGAGGCCGGTCGGGGTCAGGCGATCGTTCTCGAAGAAGGCGGAGTAGCTGTCGATGCCGGGGCGGAAGCCCTTGCGGATGACGAGCTCGGCCTTGCTCCACGCCAGTCCGGTGTGGAAGTCGGCGCCCTTGCTGCCCCGGATGCAATGGTCGGGCCACAGCGTCTGCGGGCCATAGGGCATGTCGATGCTCTCGAAGGCCTGCCGCCCGGGATGGCTGGAGGCGAAGCTCGAATGGCCGGCCGGATGCCAGTCTTGCGTCAGGAGCACGTGCTCGGTGTGGCGGATCAGGTCGTTGACCAGCGGCACGATCTCGTCGCCGCCGGCGACCGCGAGGGCGCCGCCCGGGCAAAAGTCGTTCTGCAGGTCGACGACGATGAGTGCGTCCGCTGCCATGGAGCCTCCTCGGAATTGGCTGTGGTCGGGGCGCCGAAACTGGGTCAGATGCCGGCGCCCGTCAACCCTCCAACTTCGCCATGGCCGCCGCCAGGGCTTGCCGCGAAAGGCTGCTTTGACAAAAGGTCGCGGCGGATTATCATTTGCATGCGAATGAATTGACCGGCCCGGGCCGGGAGGCATTGCGTGACCCGCTACGCGAGACCCACGACGCTCGACGAAGCACTCGCCCTCTTGGGCGAGGGGGCCTGGCGGGTCGTGGCCGGCGCCACTGATTTCTATCCCGCGCTCGGAAGTTCCCCCATCCGGCAGGACATGCTCGACATCAACTCGATCGCCGAGCTGCGCGGCATCGCCGGGACCGAGGCCCATCTCGTCATCGGCGCCCGCACCACATGGACGGAGGTTCGGCGGGCGCCGTTGCCGCCGGCCTTCGACGCGCTGAAACAGGCCGCGCGCGAGGTGGGATCGGTGCAGATCCAGAACGTCGCCTCGGTCGCCGGCAACCTGTGCAACGCCTCGCCGGCGGCGGACGGCGTTCCGGCGCTGATGGTACTCGATGCCGAAGTGGAGTTGCGCTCGTCCCTGGCGACGCGCCATCTGGCACTGCCGGACTTCATCCTGGGCAACCGCCGCACCGCGCTCCGGCCCGGCGAGATGGTGACCGCCGTCCGCGTGCCCAAGGCTGCGACCGGTGGCCGCTCGGCCTTCCTCAAGCTCGGCGCGCGGCGCTATCTCGTCATCTCCATCGCCATGGTGGCGGCGAGGGTGACGCTTGATCGTGACGGCCGGATCGAGGCCGCGGCCGTCGCGGTCGGCGCCTGCTCGGCGGCCGCGCAGCGGCTGCGGGTGCTGGAAGCGGAGCTGCAGGGCAAGCGGCCGGATGACATCGAGGATGTGGTCGCCAGGGCGCCCCTCGACGAGCTTTCGCCGATCGACGACGTGCGCGGCAGCGCGCACTACAGGCGGTCCGCGGCGCGCGAGATCGTCGCCCGCGCCCTGCTGGCGGCGGCAGCCGATCCACAACGGCGGGCCGCCGCATGAAACCCGACCGCGCGCCGATCAGCTTCACGGTCAACGGCGCGCCGGCGTCGGTCTCGGCCGCCCCGATGCGGCGGCTGTCGTCCGTCCTGCGCGAGGAGCTCGGCCTCACCGGCACCAAGGTCGGCTGCGACGCCGGCGATTGCGGCGCCTGCACCGTGCTGCTCGACGGCGCCCCCGTCTGCGCCTGCCTCGTGCCCGTCGCCTCGGCCGAAGGCTGTTCCATCCGCACGGTCGAAGGCCTCGGCGGCGACGGCCTGTCGGCGGTGCAGGTCTCGTTCCTTGCGCATGGCGCCGCCCAATGCGGCATCTGCACGCCGGGCATGCTGATGGCCGCCACGGCGCTGCTGGAAACGAGGCCGAAACCGAGCGAGGAGGAGGTGCAGGAGGCGCTCGGCGGCGTGCTGTGCCGCTGCACCGGCTATCGCAAGATCATCGAGGCGGTGGTGGAGGCGCACCGTTTCGTCTCGCCTCCCTGTGGACCTGAGTCTGTCGGCCCGCCGGAGGGCACTGCCGGCCTCATACCCCCACCCCTGACCCCTCCCCACAAGGGGGAGGGGGACCAACTCGCCGCCCTTGCCACCAAAATCGCCGACGGTTGGCGCGTGACGGCCGTGCCACGGAATCCCCCTCCCCCTTGTGGGGAGGGGTCAGGGGTGGGGGTGCCCTTGGCCTGGGAGTTGGGCAACTTCACCCTTCCCGCCGCCGGCGCTGCCGTCGGTGCATCGCCGGTCAGGCTCGACGGCGTGGTGAAGGTGACGGGCGCGGACAGGTTCGGCGCCGATGCGTTCCCGGCCGATGCGCTGTCGGTGCTGGTCGTGCGTTCGCCGCACCATCGGGCGGCCTTCAGCTTCGGCGATCTCGGCGCCTATGCGGCGCGCAACGCCGGTGTCGTCGGCGTGTTCACCGCGGCGGATATCCCGGGCGTCAACAGGTTCGGCGTCATCCCCGCCTTCGCCGACCAGCCGGCGCTCGCCGAGGGGGAGGTGCGGTTCCGCGGCGAGGCGGTGGCGCTGGTGGCCTGCGAGGGCTGGACCGCGTGCGACATCGACCTGGCGGATTTTCCCGTGCGCTGGCAGGAGCTGCCGGCGCTCCTTGCGCCGGAGCAGGCCGAGCAGGAAGGGGCGCCGCTTGTCCATGCCGGGCGCGCCGGCAACATACTGGTGCGTGGCCATGTCGAGCGCGGCGCCCCGGAGGCGGCACTCGCCAAGGCTTCCGCCGTCGTCTCGGCTGAAATCGAGACGTCGTTCGTCGAGCACGCCTATGTCGAGCCGGAGGCCGGTCATGCCGTCTTCGACGGCGACACGCTGACGATCGTTGCGTGCACCCAGGCCCCCTACATGGACCGCGACGACACCGCGCGGGTTCTCGGCCTGCCGCGGGAGAAGGTGCGCATCGTGCCGACCGCCACCGGCGGCGGCTTCGGATCCAAGCTCGACCTCTCGGTGCAGCCCCTGATCGGCCTGGTGGCGCTGAAGACGGGGCGGGCGGCGGCACTTGCCTACAGCCGGCGGGACTCGATGGTCTCGACCACCAAGCGGCACCCCGCGCGGATGCGCGCGACGCTGGGGGCCGGTGCGGACGGCGCAATCGCCGGCATGGTCTTCGACGGCGCGTTCGACACCGGCGCCTATGCAAGTTGGGGACCGACGGTCGCGAACCGCGTGCCGGTCCATGCCTGCGGGCCCTATTCCACGCCGAACTATCGGGCGACGAGCCGCGCCGTCCACACCAACGGCCCCGTCTCCGGCGCCTTCCGCGGCTTCGGGGTGCCGCAGGCTGCGATCATGCAGGAGACGCTCTACGACGAGCTGGCCGACAAGCTTGCCATGGATCGGCTGCAGTTCCGCTTGAAGAATGCGCTTCGGAACGGGAGCGAATCGGTCACCGGCCAGCGGCTCGAGGCCGGCGTCGGCATCGTCGACTGCCTCGAGGCTCTCGAATCGCATTGGAAACGCGCCCTGGCTGAGGCCGCGTCGTTCAATGCCGGCAACGTCGCGAGCAAACGCGGCGTGGGCATCGCGTCCTGCTGGTATGGCTGCGGCAACACCGCGCTCCCCAACCCCTCGACCATCAGGCTCGGCATCGCCCCCACCGGCAAGGTCATCCTCTACCAGGGCGCGGTGGACATCGGGCAGGGCTCGAACACGGTGGTCGCGCAGATCGTCGCCGATGCGCTGGGGCTGTCGCTTGCGGATGTCGATCTGAGAAGCGCCGACACCGCATCCACCCCCGATGCCGGCAAGACCTCGGCATCGCGCCAGACCTATGTCTCGGGCAGGGCGGCAGAGAAGGCGGCGCGAACGCTGCGCGACGAGATCCTGCGTTTCGCCAATGTCTCGCCCGCCGCGCGGCTGCATCTCGAAGCCGGCGTGCTGACGGTGTGGGAGGGCGACCTGCGCCGCCATATCGACCTCGAGAGCCTGCAGCCTGACGGCCACGGCCTCGTGTTCGCGGCCGAGGCGACCTACGATCCGCCGACCACGCCGCTCGATGCGAAAGGGCAGGGCCGGCCCTACGCGGTCTACGGCTTCGGCGCGCAGGTAGCGGAGCTCGAGGTCGACCTGGCCATCGGCACGGTGCGGCTCACCAGGATCACCGCCGCCCATGACGTCGGCAAGGCGATCAATCCGCTGCTGGCCGAGGGGCAGATCCAGGGCGGCATCGCCCAGGGCATCGGCATGGCGCTGATGGAGGAATACATCCCCGGCCGCACCGAGAACCTGCACGACTACCTGATCCCGACCATCGGCGACGTGCCGCCCATCGAGACCATACTGGTGGAAGTTCCGGATCCGGAAGGACCCTTCGGCGCCAAGGGTCTGGGCGAGCACGTGCTGATCCCGACGGCGCCGGCGATCCTCAATGCCATCCGCCACGCCACCGGTGTCTCGGTGCGCAGGCTGCCGGCGACGCCGTCGCGCATCCTCGCCGCCATCCGCGGGAAGAGCCGATGAGCGAACTGTCCGAACGCTTCGAGACCCACGATCCCGGCGACAAGCAGGCCGGCGAGAAGTTGCGCTGCGATGCCTGCCCGGTGATGTGCTACATCGCCGAGGGCCGCACCGGCGCCTGCGACCGCTACGGCAATTTCGGCGGGCGCATCGTGCGCTGCGATCCGGTGCGGGTGCTCGACTATGCGCTCGAGACGGGCGCGGCCGTCGTGCCGTTTTCGGCCGAGCCCTGGGACGGCGAACTCGTCAATGGCGGCCGCCGCTTCGTCACCGCCATCGGCGCCGGCACCACCTATCCCGACTACAAGCCGGCGCCCTTCATCGTCAGCCAGGAGGTCGAGGGCGTCGACCTGGTGACGGTCGTCACCGAGGGCATCTTCTCCTATTGCGGCGTCAAGGTGAAGATCGACACCGACCGCCACATCGGCCCGGAAACGGCGACGGTGCGCGCCGGAGGCGAGGCCGTCGGCCATGTGACCACGGGCGAATACGGCTCGCAGATGCTGTCGCTCGGCGGCGTCAACCATCTGACGGGCGGCTCGAAGCCGGAAGGCCGCTTCACCTGCGAGACGCTGATGGACCTGTGCAACAAGAAGCCGGTGGAACTCGCCATCGACGGCGGCGCGACGTTGATTGTCGAGGCCGGCAGGCCGCCGGTGATCGACGGCACGACAGAGCACAGGATGCGCGTCGGCTGCGGCTCGGCGACCATCGGCATGTTCGCCAGCCAGTGGCGCGGGCTGGTCGACGAGGTGGTGGTGGTCGACGACCACATCACCGGCGTCGTCTCTGAGCACCAGGCCGGCAAGGTGCTGGGCTGGCAGGACACCGGGATAAAAATCCTCGGCCGGCGCTCGACGCCGGGGCGCTATTTCAAGGTGTCGGAACCGGGGCTGGGCTGGGGCGGAACCACCATTTCCGATCCGCTGGCGATCCTGGGCGACTGGAACCCCAAGAAGGGCGCACGGCCGGGCCTGTCGCTGCTGATGGTATCGACCACCGGCGAACAGTTCGCCTATTACGAGCTCGACGACGACCTGCGCCCGGTCGAAAGGCCGTTCCCCGACAGGCTCAGGAAATCGGTCGGGCTGATCGAGGACAATTGCGAGCCGGCGCTGTGCACGGTGCTGTTCGTCGGCGGCGCCGGCGGCAGCCTCAGGGCCGGCGTCACCGAGAACCCGGTCAACCTGACGCGTTCGGTGCATCGGCTCGAGACCTATGTCACGGTCGGCGGCGCCCCGGTCTATGTCTGGCCGGGCGGCGGCATCACGCTGATGGTCGACGTCACGCGCGTGCCCGACGGCGCCTTCGGCTATGTGCCGACGCCGGCGCTGGTGGCGCCCATCGAGTTCACCCTGCGCAAGGACCACTATCTGGCGCTGGGCGGCTACGAGGCCGAGATCAGGACCGTCGCGGACGTGCTCCGGCGTGGCGGCGAATATTTCAACGACCGCGCCACCGGCCCGGCCTCTTCCGCCAACCCCTGGCCGCCGCTGGCGCAGCTGCGGCGCATGCGGGGCACCGGGCGATGACCGGCCCGCAGACCAGCTGGCTGCCCGACGGACGGCGGCTGCATCTCAACCACGGGCCGATCGACCTGGTGGTCGAGGCGTTTGGTGCCGCGACCGAGCTGCGGGCGGCCTACCGGCAATGCGTGGCGCGCTTCGACACGATCCTGGCCGAGCTGGTCGAGGAATTGCCCGAGCTACGCCGCCCGGCCGGCAAACGGCCGCGGCTGTTCGCCGGCGCGACGGCTCGGCGCATGGAGGCCGCGGTGGTGCCCCTGGCGGAACGCTTCATCACGCCGATGGCGGCGGTCGCCGGTTCTGTAGCCGACGAAATTCTTGCGGCGACGGTTCTGGGGCGCGAGCTCGACCGCGCCTACGTCAACGATGGCGGCGACATCGCGCTGTTCATCGCGCCGGGCGGGCAGATCGACGCGGCCATCGCCGGCACCGGCCGAGCCGACCGGCTGACGATCCGCGCCGAAGACCGCGTGAGGGGCATTGCCACCAGCGGCTGGCGCGGCCGCAGCTTCTCGCTCGGCATCGCCGATGCGGTCACTGTCCTTGCCGCGAGCGGGGCTGCGGCCGATGCGGCGGCGACGCTGATCGCCAATGCGGTCGACCTGCCCGGCCACCCGGCAATCGCGCGCCGGCCGGCGCGGCAGCTCGCGCCCGACAGCGACCTCGGCGACCGGATGGTGACGACGGCGGTCGGTCCGCTGAGCGCCGACGAGGTTGCGGCAGCGCTGGATGCAGGGCTGCAGGTCGCGGAAGATTTGCGCCGGCGCGGCCTGATCGAAGCGGCTGCATTGTTGCTGGGCGGCGACGCACGCTTCTCGGGGCTGTTGCCATCTCATCCGGCCGCTGCACTGCCATCCTCTCTCCGCCTGGGAGAAGAGGCGAGCGCCATCGCTTCCACTCTCCTCCCCGGGGAAGACATCGATGCCGGTACCGAGGCAGCTCAGCCGGGGCCGTGTGACGGCAAAAAGACCGTATCGACGCCAACCAAGGAATTTGACCATGCCTGAATTTCCGGTCCGCAAGATCGCGGTGACGGTCGAGGAGATCTTTCACGACGGCGGTTTGCCGGCAAAAGAGCCGCGCCGGCGGGCTGCGGCGCTTGCGGTGGTGAAGAACCCCTTCGCCGGCCGCTACGTCGAGGAGCTGCAGGCGGCGATGGAGGACCTGAAGCCGCTCGGGCTGATGCTCAGCGACCGGCTGATCGCCGCGCTCGGCGGCGACGTCAACACCATCGACGGCTACGGCAAGGGCGCGATCGTCGGCTCCGCCGGCGAGCTGGAGCATGGCGCGCTGTGGCACGTGCCCGGCGGCTACGCCATGCGCGAGCGGCTGGGCGAGGCCAAGGCCATCGTGCCGTCGGCCAAGAAGCTCGGCGGCTTCGGCGCGCGCATGGATGTGCCGATCGGCCATGTGAATGCCGCCTATGTGCGCAGCCATTTCGACGCCATGGAGGTCGGCGTTCCCGACGGACCGCGGCCGGACGAGATCGTCTTCGCGCTGGTCATGACCTGCGGCCCGCGCATCCAAAACCGCATGGGCGGGCTCAGGGCCGAGGACATCTCGGCCTGGGACGGATTGAGATGAGCCCGGACGATCCCGGCCATGACGGTTACCGCCTGCAGGACCAGGTCGGTTTCATCCTGCGCAAGGCGCACCAGCGCCATGTGGCGATCTTCGCCGCGCACATCGCCGATCTCACCCCGCCGCAGTTCGCCGCACTCGCCAAGCTGCGCGACGTCGGCGAGACCTCGCAGAACCAGCTCGGCGCGCTGATCGCCATGGATGCCGCGACGGTGAAGGGGGTGATCGACCGTCTGGCGGCGCGCGGGCTGGTGCGGCTCAGCAAGCACGAAATTGACAAGCGCCGGCTGCAGGTACGCCTGACCGAAGAAGGCCGGCGGTCCGTGGAAGAGCTGGTGCCGCTGGCGCAGAAGATCACCGAAGAGACGCTCGCGCCGCTGTCGCCGAAGGATGCGGCGACGCTCGTGGCACTGCTTGCGAAGATAAGTTAGGGCAGTAAGGCAGTAAGGCAGTATGGTTTTCTCCTTCTGCCTTACTGCCCTATTCCCTCAGTCCCCATACGGCACCCAGACGTTCTTGACCTCGGTTGCGCGGCGGAGGAAGGCGTCGC
>NZ_JARDJI010000035.1:0-24962 GCF_039907765.1 Mesorhizobium sp. CC13
GGTCCACATCCGCGCCCTGAATCACGCTTCACGCCCGGTGGGAACCCCTCAAATCCGATTTTCCAAACAGCCTCTTACGCTCGGGCGGTTAGTGGGAGGAAGCAATGTCGCCGGAAGAAAATCTACGCACATATGGTCGGTTTGTCGCTGACGTCCTCAACAAGCGGAGCATCGATCTGGCTGAGCAGTACTTTGCCCCGCAATTCGTAGATCATTCCCTTGCCTCGATGGGTATTCAGGGAACTGTTGAAGGGTTCAAGGAGTGGTTCCGCATGTTCTATGCGGCATTCCCGGACGCCACTTGGAAAATCGAGTACATGGATTCCAAGGGCGATTGGGTTTACCACCACAAGATCGTCAAAGGGACGCATAAGGGCGAGTATCTGGGCGTCCCCGCTACGGGCAAAGAGATCAGGTCTCAGGAGACCGGCCTCGTACGTTTCAAAGACGGCAAGATGGTCGAATTCTGGGGCACATTTGACGATTTCGGCATCGCCAGGCAGCTAGGGCGGGTTTGATCGCCGCCTGCCTTGCTTCCGCCCCCCGAATACCCTATTTCCGCGACGCGCGCATGGGATGATCCCGGCGTAATTCACACGCAAGGCAGGCGCTCCGCCTTAGCGCAGAGCTCGCCGGGAGCATCAAGGCGATGGACGGCATAGTGGACGTGCGGCTGAACTAGACGTCCCCGGCTGGTCATGCCGGCTGGATATTGTGGTTGAGGTGGAACACGTTGCGCGGATCATATTCACGCTTCACCCGTGCCAGCCGTCCGTAGTTTTCCGTCCCGAAGCCGGCGACGACGCGGTCGGCGCCTTCGTCGCCGATGAAGTTAAGATAGACGTTGCCCGCCGACCATACGCGCCTCAAGAGATCTTGCTGGCTGGGGGATATCGCAGATCTACGCGCCGACGGCCTTGCCCATCAAACAAAATCTGAATGCGCTCATCATGAGAGCAGAAATTCCGCGTCCCACCTCGAATAGCTTGCGAGCTGAACATAGCCGTCGTCCTTGAACCTGGGAAAGGTGCGCGATACAGTTTCAATGAGGCTGAGATAATCGGCCATACCCGTTAACGCTCGAGATGGGACGAGCCGCCCTGGCGCTCCATCATGTCGACAAGGAACGTTTCTACCCGTTCGAGGCATCTACTGGTGCGTCAACCGAGTACCCGAGTCGTTTCCGCTGAGCGCCGACTGAGACATTGTTACGCGCTATGAGCGAAGAGGTTCTCGCGAAGACGATCCTTCCGCTGGTCAAACGTCTAACGACCGAGGCGATGACGTTGCTCATCTCCGCTCTGTTCGGCGCGTTGTTCGTTTTGAACCAAGTTGCGTCTGCAACCGAGGCGCCACGGAATTTCGCTATTCATGAGACACCGAAATCGCTTCCGGATATCCGCTTTGAGGACGGCGATGGCCGGTCCAAAACACTCGCCGATTTTTCCGACAAGATCGTGCTGCTCAACATCTGGGCGACGTGGTGCATCTCCTGCCGCAAAGAGATGCCGACCCTCGACCGTCTGCAGACGGAGCTTGGCGGCGCTGATTTCGAGATCGTTGCGCTTTCGATCGATCGCGCCGGTCCAGACGCAGTGAAGAAATTCTATATCGAGATCGGCATCGCACATCTCGCCCTCTATATCGACGCCTCCAGCGAGGTCATGTTCGCGCTCGGCGTTGTCGGCCTTCCGACGACGCTATTGATCGATCGTGAAGGCAGAGAAATCGGCCGGCTCATAGGCCCAGCCGAATGGGATACTCCCGAAATGGTGGCGTTTATCCGAAGACACATCATCACCAACTGAGAGCGGAAGAGACATGGCCAAAACAGGATCGCCCTCGCCGCGCAGGCCTCGCTTGGCCGCGGCGATCTTCACGCCGTACGCTACAACCTCGGGCCGACCTAGCCTGCTCACGTTGGCAGCAAGCGTCCCCTTCGTCTACGGACAAATGCCGCATCGGGCATGCCGACTTCGATGAGGCAGTGCGACAGTCAAACTTTCTCTGCCCGCGAAGGTCGGAGCGAATGCTTCAGAATCGTCACTAGGGGCGAACAAAGTGTCCGGAAAAAAGAAACTGTTAAGAAATCAGGAGGTCATCGTGCAGGGCAGTCGTGGAAGGGGACGTCGCCGCGCTCGCGTGCATGTCCTGCGTCGCGCCTCCAGCCAGTTTCTGCTGGGTGCAGCCGCAGCGACGATATTCGGGCTCGCCCTGTATTTTCTTTAGGTGGCATGATGTTGCGTCGTTTCTACTCTTGCCGCTACCGGACATTTGAACGTGGGAGTCGGAATGCGGAGCAAGAAGTTCAGCCGCGAGTTCAAGCTCGAGGCGGTGAAGCTGGTGAAGGAAGCGGGCTGGCGGTGCTGGAATTGGCGCGCTACGAGAAAGCCATATCGACGCTGCGTCAACTCCAGGCGATTGAAATCGCTGCCCGCTGCAGCGGTCGAGCTTAAGCCGAGCGGCATTCACTTTCAGCTTGGCGTCTCCTCACCGTACCGTACGACGGTAGAGCACTGCCCCACGAGCGCTGACCCCACAATTTGCGCCCTTTCGCGGTTTCGGAATCAAGTCCGGCATAGTTTCGAGGGCGGTTTGGACATTCTGCTGCCACGGCCCCTGGGCCGAGAATTTCTCGCTCATGATCTCTTTCGGGTCGACTTCTTCCCACTCCTGCCTGCGTACGATTTTAACATACAGCGCTGTACGGACGTAGTAGTCCGGGAACCAGAACGAATTGAAAGCGAGCGCTTCTCGATAGAGGTCCGCTTCGCTCAGACCCTGGGAAGCGCCAAGTTGAAGGACCCCGAGCAGCGCCGAGCCGTGATTGCAGTCCTGAAAGAATGTCGAGTTGTTGCAGCAGGGACGGAATGTCGACTTGGCGAGCCGGATTGCCAGCGCTTCTTCAGCTTGGGTCATCTCAACGATCGAGAACTTGTTGAAGTAGACGCTGCCCTCGTTGTGATCGCCCAACGTCCATCCTGCAGTGGACGAGAAACTTGGCAGCCGCACAGTGAACAGCGGGCTGGTCACATTTCCCTCCATATGATTGGCGAGGCCGATCGGCCAGAGGAGGTTGACGTAGTCGTTAGCATTTTCTCCAGTTAGATGGATCGGCTCGTTCAACGGCTCGCTGAGCGCATCCGCGAGTTTATCGGGGCCCTTCCCGGCTCGCTGTCGCAGACCCAGAAACTTTCCTTGATCAAGGACCCCCTGCCGAACCAATCGGACGATGCTGTCTTTCAATGCGATCGAACTCAAATATCCGTTCGGAGGCAGGACCTTGGCGCTAGCCTCCTCGAAGAGTGGATATTCGCTGGTCGCCGGAGATCCGGGAACCTCTGCTTGATCGGTCAAACTGCCGGCGGCAACACGATTGGTCCAAGACAGCATAGCGGCGGTCGCGAGCATTCCAGTGAAGCGACGCCGCGTATAAGTCGGCGGCTCGAAATGGCTGGTCGCCGACTCGGTTTTCTTAGCACCCTCGAATGCCGCGGCCGGGTCACTGTAGTCGTGACGCAGGAGTGCCGCATGTATATGCATCATCCGATTCTCCTCTTACTTTCAGCTTACTTTCAGCCGAGCAAACCTGCACAGCTGTTTGTGTACCCACGAAAGTCGAAGCGAGAACGAGGGGCGCATCGTGGGTTTCTCCATCCATTCATGCGTTGTGACTGCATGTCTTATATGCGGAGCGTTTGTCGCACGTGCGAACCATCGGGCTGGCGCGTGACCTAGTCCAACTCGCCAGCGGGTTGTACTGGATGGCGCCGCGCCCGGATCAAAGCCGGTGCGGTCGTGAGGCAGAGGAAACGGTTGACGGTGCAGGGTCGGTCGCCTCTGGGATCGTCGATGAGTTGCCGGCAACAGCGGATCGATCCGGCCGATCGGGATGACTGGAAGCGGCAACTTTTCATGAGGCCGCGCTACTTCGATCAACGCGGAATAAGAAAGATCGGCGCCAGTACCTACCGGCGTAGGGACCCGCAAGGTGGCCTCTGCTTTGAATGATTGAACGGTCCAGGCTTTCCGACAAATATCCAGCCCAATGAAGGGTGAGTCGCCCAGATGATACAAAGCTCGCCGAACAAGGCCACTTAGATGTTGCAAATTTCTCCTCCCTTCATTGCTTGGCCGGCGCGTTGTGGATGGTCAAGTCGTCCGTCATCCGACACGAATCCTGATGTCGTCCAGGAATTCGTAAGTCGGTACATCGAGATTGCGCGGTGCGGGACCTTTCCTGACCCGCCCGGAGATGTCGTAGACCGATCCATGACAAGGGCAGAACCAGCCATTGAAAGGCCCCTTGGGATCGTCTTGCCGCTGGCCGAGGGGAATGCAGCCGAGATGCGTGCACACGCCGACCATGATCAACCACTCGGGCCTCTGCACCCGGTCTGCGTCGGCCTGCGGATCGATGAGACCCGGGTTCGTGTCATCGGCAGCGGCAGCGGCGATCATTTCCGGGGTCCGCCGCACGATGAACAGAGGCCGGCTGCGCCATTTGGCCGTCACCCGCTGGCCCGGTTCGATCCGCGAAAGGTCGAGTTCAATGGTTGCCAGCGCAGTGATATCGGCAGATGGCCGCATGTTGTCGATCAATGGCCATAGCGTCGCGGCGGTGCCAACGACCGCGGCCATTCCGGTAGCCACATAGAGGAAATCGCGACGGGTTTCTGTCGGCTCCTCCACATCAGGCGGATCAGTTCGGCTGTCCTGCATCATCGCTTCATTCCTTCTCTGCCCCCCGGATACCCTCACCCCTTTTCGCGTCAGGAGGCGACAATCCTTCCGCGCCGAGCGACGGCCTGTTGATGGGCGTTGCCCTTCGACACTGCTCCCGTGTCATATCCTTCGTCGCACCACCCAAAACGGCTCTCACGAACTATCGCCATCATCGGCGCGGCTGGTTGCCTTTGTGAGCACACTGACGAACCTCCAAGGTGACGGTCTCGAATTGACTTGGCCGAAAGCCTTTTCAACATGCAACGGACGCCTGTTCCTGCCGCGATAACCTTTGAGCCTGAGCCTGGCAGCTCGGTCTGAGGGTCGCTTTCCGCGTCCCTTCGCCGATGATTGCCGGTGTCCGAAACACGGCAGCCCCATAGCCAGGACACTTGCCCCGAGCAGGCAGGTGCACTCAAACACCGGAATCGGCGCTCGGCCGATTACACAGTGTCAAGCATTGTTTTGGATCTGGGGGGATGGTGGTCCGGGACGGCAAAATGTCCGTGCAAATACGTAGACGGAACAGGCGTAAGCCCTTGAGCTGAAAAAATCGCAATGGCCACTGTGCCTTGCGGGATGATGGCAGGGGCTGGCGCACAGGCGGTTCGAGGACAGATCGTCGTCTTACCGCTGGCCGTGACTTGGACGGAGCATTCGGCGCAGTCGCCATCATGCAGGGCCACGTCCGATGCCAGCGTCATCTTGACCGCCATGTCACCGGTCTGAACCACCGACGCGCCAATCCCCGCGGTGACCAGGACCACAAGCATTAGAGCGGCAATCTGTCTTACTGACCACCACATCGCCTTGTAAATCTACAATGTTGATGCTGTGTTCTCAAGATGCCTACATCAAAGGCGCGCTCGGACAGCGGGCCGCCAATACGTACCGGCCGCTTGACGCAGCATCAGCGTAATGTCGCACCAAGCTCTGGATGCCGACCTTGAGCCTTGAGCTGGCGATAGCCCGTTGAGCCGAACTCCGCCGCCCAGCCCCCAAAGGCGGGGGCCGGCCACTGACCGCTACTTCTTTTGATCGACAAGACACTGCCGTTTCAGTGTGGCAAGGTGCCTAAGTGGTCCGCCGCAGACCACATGCTGAGCCGGCGCGGAGCCTTCTGTTTTCTGTCCAAGAGCTAAGCGTCGGCCGCTGCAATCGGAAACCCGCCCCCGCGGACAGGGGCGGGTTTTCCTTTTCGGATAGCCAGCCAAGCGAGGGCTCAATGGGACGCGGCTCGGCGATAGGACCATACTTCCATTGTATGCTATGGTTTTAACGGATGACTGCTTTGTGAGTTGCCGAACGTGAGTGCCGCAAGAAGAGCCAGAAGGCGGAACAGGTCTATCAAGCAGGCCTACATCGGGGCCGATCTCCTGATCGGATGGGCCATCGTGATAGCGTTGTTTGTTGCAATCCTCTTCGCATTTCACGCCCTCGGTCTCCCGCCGCTAAAGTGGCCCGAAGATCAGATCGTCCTGCGCTAACTGGCTTGACGCCGACAGAAGGCGCGTTCGGCGAGATGATCGCAAGTGTACCGCGACTGTCGAGGCATTCGACAGTTTCTTCGTGACGGAGCCGGCCAAGGGTGACGGCTAGCCAGTGTGTGCGCGGCGGTGACAAACGAAGCCATGGAGCGCCGGCGTGATGTCGGTGCGGGCGGAGTAAAAACCGTCCAGTGGCTAGGCTGGTCCCTTTGGGGGGGGGCGGCCGGGAACGTTTGCCATGGAAGTCTACGCCGCCGTCCGGCATTTCGTCTTTGTCGAGGGCAACAGCCGTCGTGAGGCGGATCGTGCTGGTCCGGTAAAGCAGCGGTATACGGCGAAGCGGATATTCGAGCGGCTGCGCGACGAGCACGGCTATGGCGCCGGCTACACGGTGGTGAAGGACTATGTCCGGATCGCGCGGGCACGAGGCCGCGAGACGTTCGTGCCGCTGTCGCATCCGCCTGGCCATGCGCAGGTGGTTTTTGGCGAGGCGGTTGGTGTGATCGGGGGAGTCCACTGCAAGCTTCTGCATGGACCTGCCGCAGTCTAGCTCGCTGTGCTTCCCTCGAGCCGGACTATGATATCGATGGCGCGATCCGCCGCCGCAGTCGATCAGATAATCGAAATAGGTGTTGTCCTTGTCGTTGGAGGCGCGCCGTGCCACCTTTTTGTAGTTCCACCCTATCGCCTCGTCCTGCATCGCGTGTCGGTCTTGAAGCTGCTCTGGCTGCAGGTAAACCGGGCGGTGAGGAAGGAGCGTGCCGAGGATTTACTGTCACTCGTGTCACTGATCACCGCGGGCGACGCCGGCCCGCGAAAGCCCAGTTCCGCATCGTGGTGCTCGTGCGCCTACACTTAAGGATCGAATGACGGCCGCATCGAGATTGGGCTGGAATCCCGGATCCAATCTCCTGCCAGGCGGAACCCGCCCGTTCCAGGCAGAGCGATCGCTCAATTTGGAGCCTGGCGCAGAAGTCACCCAGCGACGATCAGCCCGGGAACGACTTTGGCCAATTCGTCGAAACCTGGGCGCATCCGCGCCTTGGCGTCGACGATCAAATGGTCCATTTCGTCCGTCGGACAGAACACCGATCTTGCCGGCGCACCCACCTTCGAGTGATCGGCCAGGATGATCGTCCGTTCCGCGTTTTGAACCATTGCCCGCGCGATCTCGGCGCCGTGCAGAAAGTAGTTCATCGCCCCCATCCTCGCATCCACCCCCCAAGGCGCCAGCAGCGCCAGGTCGGCACGATAGCGGTGGATGTCGTTGATGGTCGCCGCACCATGCGTCTCCATCGGGTCCTGTTTGAAATCGCCGGCCAGCATCACGACCCGAAAGCGTCGGGTCGGCTCGCCCGGCCGCTCGGCCAGCTGCTGCGCCACATCCACCGAGTTGGTGATGATGGTGAGGTCGGTCAGGCCATTCGGCCCAGCCAGCGCCTCGGCCATCGTCGCACTGGTCGAGCCGGCATCCATGAAGATGGTCAGCCCGCTTTGCAGCAGCCCCAGCGCAGTCGCAGCGATGGCCCGCTTTTCCTGGAGGCGCTGCGTCACCCGGATACCGAAATTGGTATCCTCGCGCGCCACCGGCACTGCGCCGCCGCGCACCCGACGCAACTCGCCGGCTAGTTCCATCTCCATCAGGTCGCGGCGGACGGTTTCACGCGAGACGCCAAAATCCTCGACGATGCGGTCGATGGACACCTGACCGAAAATGGTCAGTTGGGAGCGAATCTTCTGGTGCCGTTCTTCCTGCCACATCTCGTACTCACAGCGCTTCAGAGCTTTTGCCCGGGCATAATTGCCCCATCTTTCCTCATTCAGCAATCCCTTCGCCTAAGTATGCCTCATAACCACACACATAACACATCTTGCCACATAGATTAAAGTCGGCTAATGACGATCCGGCCCTGCAAGAGGAGCGGGCAGACATTTGAATTCTGACGGTAGCCCTCGGAAGGGGCTTGGCTTCGGCGCCTTGCGCCGGAGACGGTTATGTGCTGCCGCGAGACTGGAGAGACCGCATGAGCCGTGCATCGGCAATCGAGGAACAGCACATCGCGTTCGCCAACCAGCTTGCCGATGCAGCGCGACGCCTGCTTGCCCAACATGCGGGGGAAGCGCTTGGTGTCTCGGTCAAGCCAGACCGCAGCCTGGTCACTCAGATGGACCTGATGATCGAGACCGAACTGCGGGCGATGATCGCCAACCGCTTTCCCTCGCATGGGATCATCGGTGAGGAGGAAGGAACGGAGGCGGCGGGCGCCGAGGCGGTGTGGATCCTCGATCCCATCGACGGGACCGCGCCCTTCATCGTCGGCCTGCCCGTCTATGGCACACTGATCGCGCTCGCCATCGACGGCGTGCCGCAACTCGGCGTCATCGACATCCCGGCTGTTGACGCCCGCTGGCTGGGCGCGCCCGGCCGGCAAACGACCTGCAACGGCCGCCCCGTGCGCGTGCGGTCCTGCGCAGATCTCTCACTGGCGATGATGACCAACAGCAATCAGGACTATATCCCGGTTCCCGATCGTCCCGCTCTCGATGCGCTGCGCGGCGCGACGGCCACCCGGGTCTATGGCGGAGCGGCGCTCAATTACGGTCGCCTGGCCGAGGGACGAACCGATCTGGCCCTGGACGCCGGTCAGAAGGTATTCGACTTCGCACCCTTCCTGCCCATCGTCGAAGGTGCAGGCGGCGTCATCACCGATTGGCGTGGCGAACCGCTGACCATCCATAGCAGCGGCCACATCCTCGCTGCTGGCGACGCCAACGTACACGGCCAGGCGCTGGAGCTGATTGCGGGGCTCGGCCTCGCGGGACCAGAAGCTGACGCCGTGGCCACGAACGCCTGACACGCACATCGGACCGATCTTAGGATAGGGGAGACGCATGAGCATCGACATATCCAATCTCGATGTCACCTATGGCCAGGAGAAGGTCATCTCCGGCCTGTCGCTGGCGATCCCGGAAGGGTGCTTTTTCACGCTGCTGGGCCCGTCGGGCTGCGGCAAGACCACGCTGCTGCGGACCATTGCGGGTTTCGTGTCGGCCAGCGCCGGCTCGATCAGCTTCAGCGGCCGCAACGTCACGCAGCTGCCGCCGCACAAGCGCAATATCGGCATGGTGTTTCAGGACTACGCGCTTTTCCCCGACAAGACGGTCGCCCAGAACGTCGCCTACGGCCTGCATGCCCGCGGTGAGAAGGGCGAGGGTGTGACCCGCAAGGTCGCCGAGGCACTGGAGCGCGTCGGCCTCGGCCATCTGGGCGCGCGCCATCCGGCAGCTCTGTCGGGCGGTCAGCGTCAGCGCGTTGCGCTGGCGCGTGCGCTGGTCATCAAGCCGCAGGTGCTGTTGATGGACGAACCGCTGTCCAACCTCGACGCCAAGCTGCGCATCCAGATCCGTGAGACGATCACCGAATTGCAGCGCGAGGCGAACATCACCACCGTCTTCGTGACCCATGATCAGGAAGAGGCGCTGTCGATGTCGGACCTGATCGGCGTGATGAACCGCGGCGCGGTCGAACAGCTCGGCACCCCGCAGGACATCTACGGCACACCGAGAACGGGCTATGTCGCCGATTTCGTCGGTGCCGCCAACCGGCTGCCAGTCCAACTGCATGCCTCCGATGGGCGGCTGGCCGAGGCCACTCTGGGTTCGGTCCGTATCAAGGCCACTGACGCCCTCCCCGGCCCGGCCAGCGAAGGCCTGCTGATCCTGCGCCCGGAGGATTTGAAGATCTCGGCTACGCCGCACGATCCTATGCAATCGCTGCCGGCGATGGTGAAGGGCCGTCAGTATCTTGGTTCGAAGACCAGCTACCGACTGGAGCTTGGCGACGCACTGCAGGTCGTGGCCGAACTGCATGGTCCTGGCCATGACGGCTTCGCGCCCGGCGACCGCGTCAATCTCGGCATCGATCCCGCTCTCGCCCGGGTGATCGCAGCGTGAACGCCGCCTCCTTCCGCTCCCCCTGGTTCTGGATGACGCTGGCGGCGCTGGGCCTGCTCGCGCTGTTCGTGCTCTATCCGCTGGTCAACATTCTCAGCGCCAGCCTGTTCGGCGAAGGCCCGTCGGGCTGGTCGCGGCTGGTCTCGACCCCGAAATACATCGAGGCCATCCTGAACACGCTGATCCTAGCCTCGGCGGTGACCGTGATCTGCACGATCATCGGCGTGCCCTTGGCCTATGTGACGGCACGCTACAGCTTCCGCGGCAAGGCGCTGATCGCCCTGCTGCCATTGATCACGCTGGTCATCCCCGAGGTGATCGCCGCCCAAACGTGGCTGATGATGCTCGGCAACAACGGCCTGATCACCAAGGCCATGCGCGAGATCGGCATCCGCCTGCCCTCCTTCTACGGCTGGTTCGGCCTCATCACCTCGATGAGCTTCATCTACTACACCTATGTCTACATCGGCACCGTCGCGGCCATCGGCAAGTTCGACGTGCAACTGGAGGAAGCCGCGCAAAGCCTCGGCACCCCGCCGGCGCTGGCGCGGATCAAGGTGATGCTGCCCGTCATCCTGCCCGCGATCCTCGCCTCGGCGCTGCTGGTCTTCACCATGACCGTAGGCAATTTCGCCATCTCGATGATCCTCAGTCACCGGCTGCCGCTGCTTTCCGTCGTGACCTATCAGGCGGCGGTCGCCGAAGGCACGTCGAGCATCACCATGCAAAGCACGCTGGCGAGCGTGTCGGTGCTGATCGTCATGGCGGTGCTGTTCGTGAACCGCTGGATCGTGTCGCGCGGCCGCTATGAGATCGTGCAGGGCCGTGGCGCAAGGCCGGTGCCGCTGAAGGGCTTGCGCGGCGCGTTGGTGGCAGGGTCGGCCGGGCTGGTGGTCGCGATCTCGCTGCTGCCGCTGCTGACCATCACGCTCGGCGCCTTCACCACGGCGCGCGGCCCGGTCATGCAGTGGGGCGAGTGGACGTTGGACAACCTCGCCCGCGTCTTCGTCACCGCGCCGGAACCGCTGGTCAACTCGCTCACCTACGCCGGCATCGCCACCTTCATCTCGATCGCCTTCAGCGCCATCGTCAGCTATCTGGTGGTGAAGAAGCCGAACCTTGTGACGCCCGCGGTCGACTACATCTCTGCCATCCCGCTGGCACTGTCGGGCACGGTGCTCGGCGTCGGGCTCCTGGCGGCGTTCAACGGCGGCTGGCTGCCGCTGACCGGCACCCCGATCATCATCGTGCTGGCCTATGTCATCCGCCGCATGCCGTTCGGCATGCGCAACGGCCAGGCCGTGCTGCACAACATCCCGAACTCGATCGAGGAGGCATCGATCAGCCTCGGCGTGGCGCCGGTGCGCAGCTTCCTGCGGGTGGTGCTGCCGGTGATGCTGCCTGCCGTCGCCTCGGCCGCGATCCTGACCTGGACCACGACCGTCTCCGAACTGTCGGCGTCGATTCTCGTCTATTCGGGCGGGCGTGAGACGCTGCCGATCCAGATCTTCCGGCTGATCGATTCCGGTCTCATGGCCTACGCCTCGGCCTATGGGCTGGTGCTGGTGGCGGTGATCCTGATCCCGGTCGTGCTTGCCAACCGCCTGTTCGGCATCGACGTGTTCTCGTCGAAATGACGGCCCCGCAAAAGCCGGGCGCAAATAGGCGCCCGGCCTGAAATTCAATCAAGAGAGAGGAGAAGCAACATGAAATTCCATTCCATCGGCGCAGCCGCTTTGGCCCTCGGCCTGAGCATCGTGCCTGCACTGGCAAAGGAGCCAGTGCTCTACACCTCAAACCCGGTGCCGGCGGTCGAGGCCGTGCAGGCTGTCGCCAAGGAAAAGGTCGGCGCCAGCCTCGGCGTCATCACGGGCGGCAGCGGCGTGCTGCTGCGCCGCATCGAGGCCGAGGCCGCCGCCCCACAGGGCGACGTATTCTGGTCGTCCTCGGCCAACACGCTCGGCGCCTATGAGAAATTCTTCGAGCCCTACAACTCGCCGGAACTGTCGGCCGTGCCGGCATCCCTGCGCTATCCGAACAACCTGTTCCAGCCGTCGAACGTGCATCTGGTGACGATGCTGGTGAACACCGACCTTTTGGACGGCGTCGAAGCCCCCGACAGCTGGGCCGACCTTGCCGATCCGGCGTGGAAGGGCAAGGTGATCGTCGCCGATCCGGCTAACAGCTCGACCGGCTACACCATCGCCTGGGGCCTCGCCCAGCTGCTGGACAAGAAGACCTATGAGGCGCTCGTGGCGAACATGGTCGTCGCCGGTTCGTCCTCGTCGGTGCCGAAGGGTGTCTCGATGGGCGAATATTCGGTTGGCCTGACGTTCGAGACAAACAGCTACGCCTATGTCGACGGCGGCCAGAAGGAGCTGAAGCTGGTCTATCCGTCGGAAGGCACCTTCATGACCGCCGACTATGCCGGCCTGGTCAAGAATGCGCCGGCGGGCGACGCCGCCAGGAAGACCATCGACGCGCTGCTCTCCAAGGAAGCGCAGATCGAGTTGCTGAAAGTTGCCTTCCGCCGCCCCAGCCGCAGCGACATCAAGATCGCCGACTATGTCGGCCTGCCGGAACTGGCCGAGGTCAAGGTTGCTCCGTTCGACGAAGCCGCCGCCGCCAAGGCGCGCGAGGCCTTCCTCGCCGAATGGGCGGCCCTGCCCAAGGCTGGCGACACCGAATAGGTCGGCGGACCACTCACTCCTACAAGCCGCGGCGCGTTCTTCCCGCGCGTCGCGGCTGCAGTCGCAACGCAAGACCTCTATCGGTCGAGGCCCTGACGGACGTGGTCGTTACGGTGATCCCGTGTTCCACGCTCGCGTCGTTCAACTGCGACGATACGGGAATTGGCCTGCGCCTGGCGCGGCTGTTCGCCCGCGATTGCTGCCAGGCCTTCAGCCACCTGACGAGCATCGGCCGGCGGTCGGCGCGCGAGCGGGTGGCGCATCTTTTGCTGGAACTCTTCATACGGTTTCGCGCGCAGTGGCCGTAAAACCGCATCGAGGAAACGTGCCTGCCTCTGACGCAGGAGCAGATCGGCGACGCCACGGGGCTGACCTTTGTGCATGTCAACCGTGTGCTCAGCGCCCTCCGCAAGGAACGCATCGCCGAGTTCCACTATCGCCGGCTCCGCATCTTCAACCCGGACAAACTGATGGACGTCGCCGGCGTCGATGCGCAGATGGCGGCGGGCTGGATAGCGCGGAACTCGCCCGGGGGTGGGCCGGCTTGAGCCAACCTGGAGGCGGGCGGTCCACGCCACCCAGCTACCCCTCACAGGATCGCATCAAGCCTGGTGCTGTGCATGACCAAAAATAATGTATAGACAAAAGGCCCGGTTGGTATAGTATTTAATAAGGTTACCAACGCGGTAATGTTTAAAGAATTGCTATTCAAAAGAAGGTTTGATCAATGCCGAAGATCTCTCGCCGCGCCCTTCTTTCGGTCGCGACCGCCGCTCCCTTCTTCGCGATGCTGCCGCGCTTCGCCCTTGCCGACGGGCACGATGTCCTTCGCATCGGCATCGCCGGCGAGACGGGGAATCTCGATCTGCTCCAGAACGTGTCCACGCTGTCCTCCTACACGGTGGTTTTTGACGGCCTGATCCACTACGGGCCAGGCGGCACGCTGCAGCCCGGGCTGGCCACCGCATGGAAGGTGGCCGAGGACGGGCTTTCGATCAGCTTCGACCTGCGCGAAGGCGTCACCTTTTCCGACGGCACGCCCTTCGATGCGGCGGCGGCGGAATGGAACCTGAAGCGCTGGCTGGGCGTCGCCGATTTTTCCTGGATCGGCATCGCCGACGCCTATGACAGCATCGTGGTGGATGCGCCCAACAAGATCACCGTGAAGCTCAAGCGCCCGGTACCCGCCGCGCTGCTGGAGCTGACCATCGTGCGGCCGGTGCGTTTCCTGTCGCCCAAGGCGGTGGATGCCAATGGCAAGCAGTCAGCTCCCATCGGCACCGGGCCGTGGATCGTCGAAAGCTATTCATCGACCGGGACGACCCTTGTGCGTAACGACGGCTACTGGGGCGAAAAGCCGGCGTTCTCGCGGATGGAACTGAAGGTGGTGCCCGACGAGCTGGCGCGGGCGAACGGCCTGCGCGCCGGCGAACTCGACATCATCGGCGGCGAGTGGGTCGCGCCGCTGTCGCCGCGCCGCGCCCGCGCGCTCGCCAGCGACGGCGTCACCGTGGTGGCCGAACCCGGCACGGCGACGACGATCCTGGGCTATTCGCCGAAATCGCCGATGATGCAGGACAAGGCGGTGCGCGACGCGATCTTCGTCGGCATCGACCGTGCCGCGGTTGCCGCGGTGCTGTTCGAGGGCTACGCCGACCCGACGGTGGATATCTTCCCGACCACGGTGCCGACGGCGGGCAAGCGCCACGACGTGCCGAAACGCGATCTGGCGGCGGCCAAGGCGGCGCTGACCGCAGGGGGCTGGATCGCCCAAGGCGCCGGGTTCTCCAAGGACGGCAAGCCGCTCGCGATCGACTTCCTGGTGTCGGACGAGGCATTCCCCGGCTCGCGCCGCATCGCCGAGATGCTGCAGGCGCAGCTGACCGAGGTCGGATTCAAGGTCAACATCTCGTCGGTGGACACCGCCGTGATGCACCAGCGCCGCCCGGCCTTCGAATACGACCTGACCTTCTTCGGCAACTACGGCGCGCCCTATGATCCGCACGGATCGCTCGGGGCCTCCTTCGTCACCGCGGTCGATACCGGGCCGGACGGCAAGATCTATGTGTCGGACGATCTGGACAAGCTGGTGCTGGCGGCGCTGGAGACCGCGGGCGATGCCCGCGAGGCCGCGATGCAGTCGGTCTATGACTGGATCTACGATAACACCGCGGCCTGCCCGCTGGTGGTGACCCAGCGGCTCTGGGCGGTGTCGCCGCGCGTCAAGGGCTTCGCGCTGCCGGCGACCGACTACGACCTGCCGTTCAAGGGCCTGACGCTGGCCTGAGCGGAACCTAGAGGGCAAGTCCCATGCAACGCATGTTCCTGCGGCGGACGGGGCTTGCCCTGTTGCTCATGATTGCGGCCAGCGCGCTGACTTTCGTGCTGATCACGGCCGCTCCCGGAAACGTCGCCGCGCTGATCGCCGAACGCTCGGTCGGCGCCGGCGCGGATGGCGCGATGATACGTCGGATCGAGGAGGAGCTGGGCCTGAACGACCCGCTGCCGGTGCGCTATCTGCGCTGGCTGGGCGACGCGGCGACAGGCGACTTCGGCGTCTCGCTCCGCTCGGGCAAGCCGATGGCCGAGGAGTTCGCAACCCGCATCCCGGTTACGGCGATGCTTCTCGCCGGGGGTGGGGTTCTGGCGCTGGTGCTGTCGCTGGCGTTTGGCATCGCCGGGGCCGTCTCGAATGGCGGCGTGCTCGACCGGCTGCTGCATGGGCTGGCGCTGCTTGGCGCCTCCACCCCGAATTTCTTCGTCGCCGCACTGCTCGTCATCGCCTTTTCCGTCGGGCTCGGCTGGCTTCCCAGCTTCGGCGTGTCCGGCATCAGCTCATGGCTCATGCCCTGGATGACGATCGCGCTGTTCCCGGGCTCGGTGCTGGCCCGGGTCGTGCGGGTGAACCTGCAGGAGGCGATGTCGCGGCCCTTCGCCACGACCGGCTTCGCCAAGGGACTGACCCGCCGCGCGGTGCTCGTGCGCGAGGCGCTGCCGAACATCCTGATCCCGTTCATGACCACCTTCGGCGCCCAGTTCACGCTGATGATGATCGGCGCGATCGTGGTCGAACGCGTGTTCGGGCTGAACGGCATCGGCGCCTTCTTCATCGAGGCGATCCGGTTCCGTGACTTCATCGGCATGCAGGCGGTGCTGCTGCTGTTCGTGGTCTTCTTCGTCACCGTCAACCTGATCGTCGACATCGCGGCGATGCTCGCCGATCCGCGGCTGCGCCGTCCGAAGAGGGCCTGAGATGAACATACGCTCCTGGCCCTGGGCGGTCCTGACCCCGGCCGTCGCCTTTGTCCTCGTCGGCCTTTTCGCGCCGCTGCTCATGACCCAGGATCCAGCAGCGCAGGACTACGGCGCGATCCTCCAGGGGCCCTCGGCGACGCATTTCCTCGGCACCGACTATCTCGGCCGTGACATATTCAGCCGGATCATCGGCGGCGCTCGCACCTCGCTCACCGCGATGACCGTGGTGCTGGCGGCGGCGCTGGCGATCGGCGTCGTCATCGGCTCGTTCGCGGGCTATGTCGGCGGGCGGACGGAACTGGTGCTGATCTCGCTCATCGATATCGCCTTGGCGCTGCCCAGCCTGATCATCGCCTTGGCGCTGATCGGCGTCTTTTCGGGCGAAGCCTGGACCTGGCTGTCGGACTTCTGGAAGATGGTCATCGCGCTGACGCTTGCCTGGTGGGCGAACTATGCGCGCATGAGCCGCGCCGTCGTGGTGGCCGAACTGCAGCAGCCCTATATCGAGGCGGCGCGGGTGATGGGCGCGAGCCACCTGTGGATCTTTGTCCGCCACATCCTGCCGCATGTGCTGGGCCTCGTCGTCGTCTATGCCAGCGCCGATGCCGGCGCGCTGGTGCTTGCCATCGCCACGCTCTCCTTCCTCGGCCTCGGCGTGGCTCCCCCGACGCCGGAGTGGGGCCAGATACTGGTCGATGGCATGAGCTACATCGAGGAATATCCGAGCCTGGTCATCATTCCGGGGGTGGCGCTTACCGCGGTGGTGGTCAGCTTCAACCTGCTCGGCGAAGCCTTTGCGCTGCAAAAGGTGCCGCGCGCCGTGCGCGGCGGACTGCTCCGACGCAAGCGGGCTGCGCGGGCGGCGGAAGAGGCGGCGCGCGGCGCCGCCGAAGCAGCGGAGGTGCGGGCATGAGCGATTCCACCCTGTCGCCTGCCGAAGCGCGGCCCGTCTATGCGGTCGAGTCCCTGGTCATCGATCTCTACACCCCAACCCTTTCGGTGCGTGCTGTGGACGGCGCGAGCTTTCACGTCGCCCCCGGTGAGACGCTGGCGGTGGTCGGCGAAAGCGGCTCGGGCAAGACGGTGATGACGCTCGGGCCGCTCGGGCTGCTGCCTGAAGGCGTCGCGGTCGATCTGCGCGGTGCGGCGCGCGCCGACGGCCGCGACCTGCTGACGATGTCCGCAAAGGACCTGTCGGCGCTGCGCGGCGGCTATTTCGGGGTGATCTTCCAGGATCCGATCAGCGCGCTGAACCCGATGCTGAAGATCGGCCCGCAACTGGCCCGGCAGGCCGAACTCTATCAGGGCCTCTCGCCAGAGGCCGCGCGCAAGGAGGCCGTCTCGCTTTTGGCGCGCTCCGGCATTCCTGATCCCGAGGATCGCTTCAACCGCTATCCGCACGAATTGTCGGGCGGCATGCTGCAGCGCGCGATGATCGCGCTGGCACTCGCCGCGCGGCCGCGCGTGCTGATCGCCGACGAGCCGACGACGGCGCTCGACGCCACCGTGCAGGCGCAGATCCTGTCGCTGATCCGCCAGATCCAGAAGGAGGACGGCATCGCCGTCATCCTCATCACCCACGACATCGGCGCGGTGTCGGTCCTGGCCGACAGGGTGATGGTGCTCTACGCCGGGCAGGTGGCCGAGGAGGGCGTCGCGGTCGACGTGCTGACCGACCCGATACACCCTTACACCCGCGGGCTTCTCGCCTCGGTGCCCGATTTCCGCTCGGAAACGGCCGTGGGCACGCGCGAGATACCGGGCCTGCCGCCCAACCAGGCCTCGCTCGAGGCGGGCTGCCGCTTTGTCGACCGCTGCGAGCGGGCCCGCCCCGGCTGCCGTACGCGGCGGCCCGAACTGACCGCCGTCCGGCGCGGCGTGGCGGCCCGGCGCGTCGCCTGCCCGGTGGTCCTGGAAGAAGAGGGGATCGCCCATGGCTGACACGCCCGCCATCGCAGCCCGCGGCGTGAAGGTGCACTTCCGCACCGCGGCGGGACTGGTGCGCGCCGTCGACGGGGTCGACCTGACTGTCCCCGCGGGCGCGTTCCACGGCATCGTCGGGGAATCGGGCTGCGGCAAGACCACGCTCGCCCGGGCGCTGATCGGGCTCCAGCCCGCGACGGCGGGCGAAGTGCGCATCGCCGGACGCGACCGTGCCGAATGGCAGCGAACCGACCGGCGAGGCTTTGCCCGCGCCGTCCAGTTCGTCTTCCAGGATCCGCTCGGCTCGATGAGCCGGCGGCAGACCGTGGGCCAAACGCTGGAAGAGCCGCTGCTGATCCATGGAACGGGTGGCGCTATGCAGCGTCGCGCCCGCATCGCCGAGCTTCTCGATCTCGTCGCACTGCCCGCCAGCGTGCTCGACCGCCTGCCGCGCTCGCTCTCGGGCGGACAGCGGCAGCGCGTGGCCATCGCACGGGCGCTGGCGCTCGGGCCGCAGGTTCTGATCGCGGACGAGCCCCTGTCGGCGCTCGACGTGTCGGTCAGGGCGCAGATCGTCAACCTCTTCGCGCGGCTGCGCGACCAGCTCGGGCTGACCATCGTGATCGTTGCCCACGACCTCGCCATCGTGCGCGAGGTATGTTCGGACGTGACGGTGATGTATCTGGGCCGCGTGGCCGAGGAGGGCGCGACGAAGCCGCTGTTCGCCGATCCCGCCCATCCCTATTCGCAGGCGCTGCTTTCGGCCGTGCCTTCGCCCGATCCGCGCATCGAGGCGGTGCGCCCTCGCGTGCTGCTCGCGGGCGACCCGCCCAGCCCGCGCAACCCGCCGCCGGGGTGCCGCTTTTCGACCCGATGCCCGGTAGCCGAGCCCGCCTGCCGGACCGAGGAGCCTGCGCTGCGCGCCGTCACCCATGGCGGCCGCGCGGCCTGCCTTCTGGCCGATGCCGCGCGCCATGCCCGCATTGCGCAAGCCTGATTTGGCCGGGCCACGATCAGTCGGTCGGTCAGGTTAGTGCCTGCCCGGCCAGGGGCGCAATGCCGTGGCGTCAGGCGGCCATCCCGATGTCGTAATCGCTGTGGCTACCGTGCTGAGCGCCGACGCATCATTCATGGCCAGGTCGCTTGCCTGCACCCCGACGCTACCTACTCCGGGCTGCAATAAAATGCGGTCTCTTCGAGGCCTCCAAAATAGTTGAGGCGGATCAATTGGTGGCGCTTGCTCATGACAATACCAAGTGCACGGAGATGCTCTTGGACCTACTTGTATTACTCATTACCCCCTCCAAGAGGCGGGAAGACTTTAGGTCATATTGGACTTATTTTCTAGATTGGTGAGAGCATATTGAGCTGCTACTAATCGACGAAGGGCGCAGCGGGGAGAAGATAGCGGTGAAGGGGACAGTGCATCGGCCCAAACTCATGTCGGATCCGACCTGCGAGCGCTGCGGTAAGCCCACAGCGGTGAGAATTCTGGTGAAGAAGCCGTGGGAATACGTCTGCATTGAGTGTTTTGATCGCGATCCTGCCGATTATGATTATGAGGACCCTTCTTTCAAGGGCCAGTCAATAAAGAATCGTAGCAGTGGTGCGGGGCAAAGAGCACAGTGACTGAGCCACGGTCTGGAGTGCGCCCCCTGAGGGTAGACAGATCGGCTTGAGGAATTGACCAGTCTTGTCGCGTTTTCGAAAAGAGAACCATGGCAAGATATCGCACTCACAGCATCGAGTTTAAGCGTCAGGCCGCGCAGGAATACCTTTCTGGCGAAACGCTTCACGGACTGGCGAAACGCCACGATGTCACCCGCAATCTTGCGGGCAGACACAGGCTACTTAGGCGCATAGTGCCAGTTCATGCGCGACTCATCACGGGGCTGCCCCATCTGGTTAGGAACTCGGAAGACCAGCCTGCGACAGCATTTCAAGGAACCTCGAGTGGTGCAAATCCTTCACATAGCGCGGCACAAAGCCGGGACAGACGTTGCCAAGGTTGAGGTGCGGGAGTTGCGAAAGGCAATGATGGATGGCCCGGGACGCCTCTGCCTTGTTGCCCGTTGCCGATGCTGCTGCAGCCCAATACAGGGCGCCCCGAACGAAGCCCGGCTTGGTCCTGACGACTTTGCGAGCGACTTCGAGGGCCCGTTGATCGTCTTCGCCGGCGAACCTGGCCATAACCACGCTATAATGTCGCCAGAAGTCGATAACGTCATGCGTTCCGAGCCTTATCGCTTCGTTGGGTAGCGCTTCACTGACCTGTCCGCGCAAGGCGAAGAGCATGGCAATATCGCCGTGGCCACTGGGGTAGCTTGGGTTGAGGCTGATTGCATGCCGGCATTCGGCGATCGCCTCTTCGATACGGGCAGAGCTCTCGAGCGCGAACGACAAAACGCACCGGGCAATTTCATCGTCCGGCACCGCCCGTACCGAGGCTTCCAAGCTCAAGCGCATACTCGATTTGCCCAGGCTCTCGAGGCAGTGCTCCAAACGCCACCCCCATTGAGATTACGATCGGGAGCGTCCGCTGTGCGCGCGCGTTATCGTGACTTAGCGAAAGAGCTTTCTCGGCGAGCCCCAAGCCGACCAACAGCGAGTCCCGGGTCATCTGGTCATCTCGAAATACTTCATGAGAGCTTCGTTCACCAGCCTGCGCACTTCAGGGGGACCCGGTGGGCTCTTGTCCCGAACCTTCCAGTTCGTCAGTTGAAGTTCGAGGATGACCGCCAGCACGACCGACTGTGCAATGCGGTCCTGGAACTGAAGTGCATTCTCGGAGTACCATCAAACTTCTGGGCCACCCAGACATTCTGACCGCTGGCAGCATCGACCAGCTGAACGTTCACCCTCAGCTCGTCGCCCGATCGCTGGATGCTGCCACTCAACAGAGTGGGCGCATGTCGGTCACCCCTCATGACCGTTGGTATCAGTCCCTCGAGCACGAGCCAGGACCGTGTCAACTGAGGATGACAGATCAAATGCTTGCAGGAGCGCTCGACTGACGGCTGCCTGATCGCAGCCCCGAGGTCCCTACCGGGACGCGGTCCCGATGATGCCGTGGTCAGGACTGTCGCCGACCCCGGTCCCGCACGCCTATGAGATGGGCACATCGGGTTACCGCTCTGGACCAGCATCAAGCATGAACCCGGGGCGACCTCAGAAGACGGAACGCGATCTAGCGCCCTCATCGGGATCACTTGCGTCAAACGGACAGTCCTCAATCGGCTGACACAGTGTGCTGCCGAACCAATCGCTACGTCATTTAGGTGTTGACTGGACCGCCCCGTTGCCGAAGTCCTGAGCCCAGCCGTTCCGCCGTCGTGGAAGCCCGCTCCGGGGAGACCGGGGCGGGCTTTTTCGTTTCAGCGGTAGAGCTGGGCTTCATCACGCAGGAAGTTGTCGAGCGTGCCCTGGCCGCCGCGGCCGGTGATGTCGACCAACTCCACCATCACCGACGCGTCCTCGGATGCGGATTGCACCGGTTCGGTGATGAAGAAGCTGGCGAAGGCCTCGACCGGCAGGTCCTCGCTGTGGCCGGACAGGTCGTTGTCGGGATCCTGTTCCAGGGCATTGCAATTCAGGATGGCGCCGTAGATCAGGCGCCGGTCGACGGACGTTACGGGCGGCTGGCAACTGTTCGGGGGCGTTCCGACCTCGCCGCCGACCGATGCGGTGCCGACCAGGCCCTGGGCGATCTCGTAGCGGTAGACCTCGTAGCGTGTCGGTTTGGACGCCGACCAGGAGGAGGGCTGGGCCGCCGCGCCGAAATTCGTGGTCCAATAGCCGTTGAGGTCCCAGTTCCCGTCTCCCATCCGGCCACCCATGTAGGGCGTGGCCGCGTCGCGGGGCAGCCCTTTCATGCCCGGTTCGGTGAAGGACAGCTGGTTCATGGAGGGGCACTGGTTGGCGTTGCCGTTGGTCTTTTTCGCGCCCTTGCGGACATTGGCCGCCGGACCATATTCGGCGCTATTGAAGTGGCTGCCGTTGGCCTTGATGCCGAACCTGACGTTGAACGCGTCCTGCACCGGGCCGGCGTTCTGGCCGGTCTTGGTGTCGACGCCATCGGCGGAATAGCAGCCGATCGGCCTGGAGGTGGCGATGGTCTGGGCGAGCGCCTGGGCGCCGTTGCCGACACCATCCGGCGGCTGGAGGAAGCCGAAATTGCCGGGGCCGGCGGCGGCACCGTTGCCGACCTTGCGCAGCTCGATGAGGCGGCGCCGCAGCGCGGTACTGGCGGCGGCCTGCTCAAGCGTGACGCCGTTCGCATCGTTCTCATAAGGATTGCAGATGAACACCGGGGTGAAGTCGCAGACGCCCGAGGTGAAGC
This sequence comes from Mesorhizobium sp. CC13, assembly GCF_039907765.1. NCBI lineage: Bacteria > Pseudomonadati > Pseudomonadota > Alphaproteobacteria > Hyphomicrobiales > Phyllobacteriaceae > Mesorhizobium > Mesorhizobium sp. CC13. Next base: position 22,374 of record NZ_JARDJI010000035.1, read on the forward strand.
CGGCGACGGCACGGGCGCCGACGGTGAAGCCGTTGTCGGCGGTGTCGCCGGACAGGAACGAAGCTGGAAAGATGGCGCTGAAGGCGGTCGGGGTGACGGTGACCTGAATGAAACGGGTCTCGCCTTCGTTGGCAGCGTGCTGGGTCGACGTCACCAGGTCGCTGTCGTTGGCCGGCAGGGCCTTGAGGAAACACCACGAGATGCTGCCGGCGCTGTTGCAATTGAGCGTGCCGCCGGGCTGGCCGGCGGTCAGCGTGGTCACGCCCGCCGTCGAGAAATAGCTCTGGTTCTGAACGAGGGTCGCCATGGCGCGCTCGGCCCGCGTCCACGCGCCCGTGGTGCCGTCAAGCTCAGCTGCGGCGGCGAGCGCAAAGGAGTCGGCTGCCTTCTGCAGATCGTTGTGCAAGGTGTTGACGCGGCTCATGTCGATGACGAGCAGCGCAAAGCCGACAATAACCGGAAGCATTATGGCGACGAGTAGCATTGCGATGCCGCGCTCGTCGTCACGGAACTTGCGAAACAGATGCATCGCCTCGTCCCCCTGCCCAACAGCAGCAGAGTATGTCTAATTTAGAAAGTTGCAAACTGCCATCAGGCGGCATCGGGCGATGCGATCGCTTCCTCAGCTGCAGCAATGAGGGCTTCGATCATCTCTTCCGGAGCTGGCTGGCCAGGACAGAGGTCGGCGATGATCTGCTGCGCCAAGATCCTGAGTGCAGGGGGTTCAAGCTGTCGCCCATTCGCCAGCTTTCGCATGGCCCCGCGCATCGTTTCAAAATCGATTGCATTTATCGCCATCGCTCCCTCCCACCAAATATGTGGAGCAGATGCACGATGGCTGCTTCCGTCGTCGAGTCTGCTCAAGTTGTGAGGCATCGCGATGCCAGAATTTTACACCCAATGGTTGGGCTCGACAAATTCGGTATCCACTGGAGGCGATCAATGTTTCGCCTCGACGTGCAGCATCAACGCCACCTCAGTTGAGCAGAGGTCGGTTCCCTGCGGTGAATTGTGCCAGACAGGTAGCGATGTCTTCGAGGAGGTCTATGGCGGGAGGCCGCAGCATCGGTTTCGGGTCGGCGCCGCCGGCAACACCCAGCACCGGCACGACGGCGAAGTCCTCGTAACGAACTGGGCCGCTGATCGAAACGATGAACTTCATGGTGGGGAATCGCTCATCCAGCGCATCCTGGATCCGCATGAGCTCGATGGGGTCGTCGAAGTGGTCACCCTCTGGTGGGATGACGATGAACTCGCGGCACTCGCCGTCTTCGGAACAGATATCGGTCATGGCCTCCTCCCTTCGGGGAGGTTCTCTCACGTAGCACCTGCGATGCCAATCGTAGATCGTTCCCGCCGGGAGCGTAGATGGTGCGATGATTTATTTGTCCCGTTGCATTGTCTATTGGCCCCTTCCTATCAGCCGCTGCCTGTGCGCCCTTTTGCAACTGCAGTTATTTTGATATTCGCTAATGTGGAGCGTGTATCGGCCAGCCCCCTCCACCGTGAGCGCTCCCAATGACCTGCCGGAGATTATTGTCCGGGGACCGAAACCCGCTCTGCGCCCAAACCCCAGAGCGGGTTTCTTTTGGCTGGCGGTTTGATCGCGAATGCGCTGGATCGATGACGACTCCGGTCCCGCCATTTGCGGCGCGACGTCGACCGCGGTCACATCGCCAACATCAGGCCCGGGTGTAGCTTCTGCAGGTTTGACAACGACTTCGGCTGCCACGGGACTCGCGCATCGCCTTTTATGTGCAGTCGAACCTCTGGATGTTTGCGCACCTCAATTACCAGCCTTGCCAAGAGGTTTTTTCCTTGCGAGTTGACGAAGTTGAGGCCCCTGATGTTCAACGTGACAGCTGGTGGTCGCGAGTTGAGGATATCCCGCAACAGAGCCATGATCGGCTGATCGCTGGCGAAATTCTCTGGTCTCATCACTCCTGTGAAATAAATCTCGTTTCCGCTCGTCCAAAACTGGTAGCCATTGGTCACAATTTTCATGATAACCGTGACTTTCTGTGCTTGTTACACTCTGTGTAGCTTAGCAGGCCTTCAGTCTATAATCGACATATCTGAAGCAATGAGTTTGCGGCGGTGAAAACGGATACCGAGGTGACGCATCCCCGCCGAGTAGTCAGGGCTGCTTCACGAGCACCGGCGCCAGCAACTGCGTAGCTGCCCGTCGGCATTGTCGCAGTCGTCTCCAGGCTGGGTATACCGTCCATCGCTGCGAGATTGCTGGCGCACAGATTGTCGGCGCCGGGAACGGGTTCAGACCCGACCTTCGACCAGCCGCCATCCTTTATGAAACCGCTGCGTTGCCATGAGCTTAGATCCTTCAGTGCAGCCAACTGCTCGGCTGCCTGTTCGCTTGCAACGAAGCGCTGCACGCACTCAGCAGCGGCGAGTTCCGCGCGAGCATCGCGCGCTGCCACAGATGCCATGAGCCTAGCCGAACCACCGGTCATCCAGCCGCCAAACGTAAATCCAGCCACAATCGTTAAAATTGGGTAATGCCTATCGGAACTGGACCAAATCCTGGAGGATTTGGCCATGTCTCGATGCCGTAATTGCGGTTTTGGCTGG
>NZ_JARDJI010000036.1:0-23297 GCF_039907765.1 Mesorhizobium sp. CC13
CCCAGCCAGCATCTTGAATCACAATCTGCTCAAAACAGGAATCCCAAATGATTCAATCAATCAGAAATCCGCTCTAGCGCCGGCGTTGGCGACCTGCGCCAGCATCGCCGGCACGATGACCCGGTGGAACGGCATGACGATAGCGAGATAGGCGTGCCCCAGCCGGTTGTGCGGCCTGACCAGCGTTGACGCGCTGACCTCCTGCCGTCCCTCGCCGAGATCCTCGACCTCGACCAGCAGCCGGAAATCGAGATGGCGATCGTCGAGCCCGAGCACGACCCGAGACGCCGACTGGCTGAAAACAGGAAACATCCCCATCCGCTCCAGCCGCGGCGGGGCGTCGGCCAGCCGCGTCTTCAGGCCGAACGGCCGGACAAGCAGGTTGCGCAACGCCATCAGACCGCCGATCCAGGCCGGACGGTTGCCGAAGGCCCGCCTGGCGGAGGTGGCTGCGTCAAGGGCCTGTCCGGTCACCACAATGGCGAAGCGGTCGGAAAAACTCGCGCCGGGAAGCAGTTCGTCGGTGCTGGGAAGGCTCGGCAACTGAGGCATGTCACGGATCCCCGATGGCAGAACAGCCGATCGTAGCCCGCCTTGGAGGCCTTTGCGGCGTGGCGAAACGCCGCCGCGGCAGCGTTCGTTTCCAAAATTTCACGCCATTGTGAAACCGAAAGCCAATTCGCGCGTTGATTGCGGTGTTCACGCAATGATTGCGGAGCATAGCTGAGGGAGACTCTTAATGGTGAACAATCCAGATCCAGGCCGCCCACCTGCACGCCAGTCCAACATGGGCAGCACATGGCTGATAGCCATCATCGTCGTGCTGCTCGCGGCTGTGGCCTATTACATATTCGGTCCGAAGACAGGTGAAGCGCCTGCACCGGCGGAGCCGCCCGCGGCAAGCACGCCAGCTCCTGCCCCTGAACCGGCCCCGGCGCCTTCGACCACCGCTCCCGCCCCGGCCGAGCCCGCGCCTGCCCCGTCAACGCCGGCGCCCGCCGAGCCCGCGCCTTCCGGCGGCGGCACCACGGCTCCTGCGCCTTCGGGCGGCTGACAGTCGGCACAAAGCAAAACGGCCCGCTCACCGAGCGGGCCGTTTCGTGTCGCGAACTCTACCCGGCGACTACATGTGGATCGGCTTGAAGAAGGTGGCGAGTGCCGCCTCCTTCACTGCTTCAGACATGGTCGGATGGGCGTGGCAGGTGCGGCCGAGGTCTTCGGACGAGCCACCGAACTCCATCAGCACCGCCGCCTCGTGGATCATCTCGCCGGCGCCGAAGCCGACGATGTGCACGCCCAGCACCCTGTCGCTGTCCTTGTCGGCCAGAACCTTGACGAAACCGTCGGTGTGCAGCATGGCGCGGGCACGGCCGTTGGCCGTGAACGGGAATTTGCCCACCTTGTAGGCTGTTCCGGCCTTCTTGAGTTCTTCCTCGGTCTTGCCCACCGATGCCACTTCCGGGCTGGTGTAGACGACGCCGGGAATGACGTCGTAGTTCACATGGCCGGCCTGGCCGGCGATGATCTCGGCAACGGCCACGCCCTCGTCCTCGGCCTTGTGCGCCAGCATCGGGCCGGCGACCACGTCGCCGATGGCGTAGATGCCGGCAACGTTGGTGCGCAGGTGGCCGTCGGTCTTGACCCGGCCGCGCTCGTCCATCTCGACGCCGGCCTCCTTGAGGCCGAGGCCGTCGGTGTAGGGCTTGCGGCCGGTGGCGACCAGCACGACATCCGCCTCGATGGTCTCGGCAGCGCCGCCCTTGACCGGTTCGAAGGTCACGGTCGCGCCCCTCTTGGCCTTGGCCGCACCGGTCACCTTGGAGCCGAGCTTGAACTCGAAGCCCTGCTTGGCGAGCATGCGCTGGAACTGCTTGGCGACGTCGCCGTCCATGCCGCCCAGGATGGTGTCGAGATACTCGACCACCGTCACCTTGGCGCCGAGGCGCGCCCACACAGAGCCGAGCTCGAGGCCGATGACGCCGCCGCCGACCACCACCAGGTGGCCGGGAACCTTATCCAGCTCCAGCGCGCCGGTGGACGAGATGATCACCTTCTCGTCGAAGGCGACATCGACGCCCGGAATGCCGGCAACGTCGGAACCCGTGGCAATCACGATGTTCCTGGTCTCGATCTCCTGGGTCTTTCCGTCGTCGCCGACCACCGCAACCTTGCCCGCGCCCAGCACCTTGCCGGTGCCCTTGAAGCTGTCGATCTTGTTCTTCTTGAACAGGAACGACACGCCGTTGACGTTGGAAGCCACGGTCGCGTCCTTGTGCGCCATCATCTTCGTCAGGTTGAGCTTCGGCGTGCCGACTTCGACGCCGAGCGCGTCGAAGGAATGCTGAGCGTCGGCCAGCATCTCCGAGGCATGCAGCAGCGCCTTGGAGGGGATGCAGCCGATGTTCAGGCAGGTGCCGCCGAACGTGTCGCGCTTCTCGATCACGGCCGTCTTCAGGCCGAGCTGTGCCGCCTTGATGGCGCACACATAGCCGCCGGGGCCGGATCCGATGACGACGACATCATATGCCATGTTCTTGTCCTTCTCTTGGGGGCGGTCAGCGGCCGCCGCTCACGTTCAAAATCGAGCCCGTCGTATATGAGGCCGCGTCCGACAAAAGCCAAATCACGGCCTGGGCAACTTCTTGTGCCTGGCCTTCGCGCTTCATGGGCACGAGGCCGCGAATGGCAGCGATGCGGTCGGGCTGTCCGCCCGAGGCGTGGATTTCCGTATCGATGATGCCCGGACGGACCGCGTTCACCCTGACGCCTTCCGTCGCGACCTCGCGTGCAAGGCCGATGGTGAAGGTGTCGATCGCGCCCTTCGAAGCGGCATAGTCGACATACTCGCCGGGCGAACCGAGCGTCGCCGCCGCAGACGAGATGTTGACGATCGCCCCGCCCGCGCCGCCATGCAGCGACGACATGCGCCTCACCGCCTCGCGGGCGCACAGGATCGAACCGACGACGTTGATGCGCATCATGCGCTCGATCCTGGCTGCACTCATCTCATCGACGCGCGCCTTCATGTCGACCACGCCGGCATTGTTGACGAAGGCGTCGAGCCTGCCGAAGGTCCGGTCGACCTCGCCGAACATCGAAAGCACGTCGGCCTCGCTGCCGACGTCGCCCTTGATCGCGATGGCCTCGCCGCCGGCAGCTTCAAGCTCCGCCACCAGAGCTTTGGCCGCGGCTTCGTTGGCGGCGTAGTTGAGCGCCACGCGATAGCCTGCCGCGACGGCCAGCCGGCAGATGGCGGCGCCTATGCCGCGGCTGCCGCCGGTCACCAGCAGGACTTTGCCCCGAGCGCTCATTCCTGGCACCCCTGCAGCTCGAACACGTCCCATGGCACTTTCGAGAACCCGGCCGGCCCGTAGGCCGCCGACATGCGCAGCGAATGGCCGAGATCCGCGAAGATCAGCTGCTTGGGCGCCGCCGACCCGGTTTTCTCGCGCGGCAGCAGCGAAACCCTGCCCTGTTCGTCGACGCCGTAGATGACGCCCTGCCACACCGTACAGGCGTCCAGCTCCTCGCCGGTCACGTCGCCTTCGGGGCACTGGTACATCAGCATGCCGTTGGGCCGCCCGACCTCCGTCGACCACATCACGACGCCGTCGAGCACGATGGAATTGTCCAGCACCATCTTGAAGCTGTTGGTGACGGCGGCCGATTCCAGCGTCGGGCGGAAATCGATCGACGCCGCCTTGTCGCGGTCGCCATAGACCGAGAGCTCGATCGGGCATGCGGCAATGGCCGGCGTCGCCGACAGCATCGCAACAGCCGGGATCAGAGCCGCAAACCGCATCAGCCGGCCTGCACCGTTGCAAGCTTCACGCCAAGCCCGATGAAGATCATGCCGGTCGCCTTGTTGAACCAGCGGCCCCAGGCAACGAAGCGCTCGCGCACCGACGCCATGGTGAAGAACATCGACACGCCGACGAACCAGGCGATCAGCACCACGGCCATCAGCAGGCCGTAGACGCCCTTCACCGCGGCCGGAGTCTCGTGGCTGACCATCGCCGTGAACAGGGGAACGAAAAACAGCACCGCCTTGGGGTTGAGCGCGTTGGTCACGAACCCCATCAGGAAGCAGCGCACCGCCGAAATGGCCTTGGCCTGGTTGCCGCCTTGCTGCATGTCGATGGAAGCCATTTCCATCGGGTCGGCGCGCAGCGCCTTGATGCCGAGATAGAGAAGATAGGCGGCACCCGCCCACTTCAGCATGGAAAACAGCAACAGCGACTTCGACACGATCAGCCCGATGCCGAGGATGGTGTAGCTGACGTGGAACAGCAGCGACGTACCAATGCCGAAGCTGGTGATGATGGCGGCGCGGCGGCCATGCACCACGCTCTGGCGCACGACCATGACGAAGTCGGCGCCCGGCACCACCATCAGCACCGAAAACACCGCCAGCAGGCCGGCAAACTCGAGAACGTACTGCGTCATACCTTGCCCTCCGCCAGCGGCGCGTTGAATGCCCAGACATGGCCGAACGGGTCGCGCACGCGCCCGTAGCGCGCACCCCAGAACATGTCGCCGGGCGGCATGGCGATGGCGGCGCCGGCGGCCGCGGCCTTAACGATCGCGCGATCGACCTCGGCCGGTGTCTTCAGGTTGATGTTGACGGTGAGGCTCGCCCCGCCGCGCGTCAGCGGCGACAGCACGTCGGCTCCGAATTCGGGAAACTCGTCGTGCAGCATCACCTCGCTGCCGAACATGGTGAGGTTGGCATGCAGCACGCGCACGCCGTCCTCGGCCATCTGCTCGAAGGTCTCGACGGCGTCGAACGCCTTCTCGTAGAAGGCGATCGCTTCTTTGCCGCCCTTGACGCAGAGATGCACCTGGATCGGGGGAATGTCCGGTTCGAAGGCCATGAGCCGGTCCTTTCGGCGAGCGCAACCAGAGCGGGCTTTTCTCAAGCCCGCTCTACACGCTTGTGCCTCAGAGGTCGAGAACCAGACGCTCCGGATCTTCCAGGCTGTCCTTGACGCGGACCAGGAAGGTCACGGCTTCCTTGCCGTCGACGATGCGGTGATCGTAGGACAGCGCCAGATACATCATCGGGCGGATGACGATCTGGCCGCCGACCACGACCGGACGGTCCTGGATCTTGTGCATGCCGAGGATGCCCGACTGCGGTGCGTTCAGGATCGGGGTCGACATCAGCGAGCCGTAGACACCGCCGTTGGAGATGGTGAAGGTGCCGCCCTGCATGTCGGCGACCGACAGCTTGCCATCGCGCGCGGCGAGGCCGAGACGACCGATTTCCTTCTCGATCTCGGCGATCGACATCTGGTCGGCGTCACGAACCACCGGCACCACCAAGCCCTTGTCCGTGCCGACGGCGACGCCGACATGGGCAAAGTTCTTGTAGATGATGTCGGTGCCGTCGATCTCGGCGTTGACCGCCGGGATTTCCTTCAGCGCATGCGTCACCGCCTTGGTGAAGAAGCCCATGAAGCCGAGCTTCACGCCATGCTTCTTCTCGAACACGTCCTTGTACTTCGAACGCAGCGCCATCACCGCGCTCATGTCCACCTCGTTGAAGGTGGTCAGCATGGCAGCCGTCGACTGCGCCTCCTTGAGGCGGCGGGCGATCGTCTGGCGCAGCTTGGTCATGCGCACGCGCTCTTCGCGCGGGGCATCTTCAGTGCTCGACGGCGCGCGCGCAACGACAGGAGCGGCAACCGGAGCCGCGGCCGGAGCCGAAACGCCCTTGGCGATGGCGTCGAGCACATCGCCCTTGAGAACCTGGCCGCGCTTGCCGGAGCCGGCGATCTGGTCGACCGCGATGTTGGCCTCGGCGAGCAGCTTGGCCGCAGCCGGCGCCGGCGGCATCTTGCGCTCCTCGATGGGCGGGGCACCGGCGACGGAAGCGGTCTGGGCGACTGCCTCCTTGACGGTCGAGGCGGCGGTCGGTGCCGACGCCTGGGCAACGGCCTCGGGCTTCGTCGCGGGCGCACCGTTGCCGGCGGCAATGGTGCCGAGCAGGGCTGCGACGCCGACGGTCTCGCCTTCCTTGACGGTCTGCTCGGCCAGCACGCCGGCAGCCGGGGCCGGCACTTCGATGGTGACCTTGTCGGTCTCGAGCTCGACCAGCGGCTCGTCGGCGGCGATCACGTCGCCGACCTTTTTGAACCACTTGCCGATGGTCGCCTCGGACACGGATTCGCCGAGGGTGGGGACACGGATTTCGGTAGCCATTTTTTGCCTGTCCGTTTTCTTGAAGTTATTCGCCGAGGGCGTCGTCGAGGAATGCCTGCAGCTGCGCCAGGTGCTTGGACATCAGGCCCGTCGCCGGGGAGGCGGCGGCCGGACGGCCGGTGTAGCGCACGCGCTGGTGCTTGGCGTCGATATGGGCGAGAACCCATTCCAGATACGGGTCGATGAACGACCACGCACCCATGTTCTTGGGCTCTTCCTGGCACCACACCATCTCCGCGTTGCGGAAGCGGCTGAGCTCGGTGATCAGCGCCTTGGCCGGGAACGGGTAGAGCTGCTCGACGCGCAGCAGGTAGATGTCGTCGATGCCGCGCTTCTCGCGCTCCTCGTAGAGGTCGTAATAGACCTTGCCGGTGCAGAGCACGACGCGGCGGATCTTCGAATCCTTGACCAGCTTGATCGGCTCGTTGCCGAGATACTGGGCGTCGTCCCACAGCAGGCGGTGGAACGAGCTCTCGCCCGAGATCTCCGATAGCGAAGACACCGCCCGCTTGTGGCGCAGCAGCGACTTCGGCGTCATCAGGATCAGCGGCTTGCGGAAATCGCGCTTCAGCTGCCGGCGCAGGATGTGGAAGTAGTTGGCCGGGGTGGTGACGTTGGCCACCTGCATGTTGTCTTCGGCGCAAAGCTGGAGGAAGCGTTCGAGGCGCGCCGAGGAGTGCTCGGGGCCCTGGCCTTCGTAGCCGTGCGGCAGGAGGCAGACGAGGCCCGACATGCGCAGCCACTTGCGCTCGCCCGACGAGATGAACTGGTCGAACACCACCTGGGCGCCGTTGGCGAAGTCGCCGAACTGGGCTTCCCACAAGGTCAGCGCCTTCGGCTCGGCGAGGCTGTAGCCGTATTCGAAGCCGAGCACCGCCTCTTCCGAGAGCATCGAGTTGATGACCTCGTAGCCGGCCTGCGCCGCCGACAGGTTGTTGAGCGGGATGTAGCGGTTCTCGTCGCGCTGGTCGTAGAGCACGGTGTGGCGCTGCGAGAAGGTGCCGCGCTCGGAATCCTGGCCCGACAGGCGGATCGGATTGCCGTCGAGCAGGATCGAGCCGAACGCCAGCGATTCTGCCGTCGCCCAGTCGAGGCCTTCGCCCGATTCGATCGCCTGGCGGCGGTTTTCGAGGAAGCGCGCGATGGTGCGGTGGACTTCGAAGTCCTTCGGCACCTCGGTCAGCTTCTTGCCGATCTCCTTCAGCGTCTTCACCGGCACGGCGGTCTTGCCGCGGCGAAGCTCGTCCTGGTTGTCGGCGGCGCGCAGGCCCGACCACTGACCGTCGAGCCAATCGGCCTTGTTGGGCTTGTAGGCCTGGCCGGCCTCGAACTCGGTTTCGAGGTTGGCGCGCCAGTCGGCACGCATCTGGTCGACCTCGGACTGGTTCAGCAGGCCTTCGCTGATCAGCTTGTCCGCATAGACCTGCACCACCGTCTTATGCGTGCGGATCGAACGGTACATGATCGGCTGGGTGAAGCCTGGCTCGTCGCCTTCGTTGTGGCCGAAGCGGCGGTAGCAGAACATGTCCACCACGACCGGCTTGTGGAACTTCATGCGGAATTCGGTCGCGACCTTGGCCGCGAACACCACCGCTTCCGGATCGTCGCCGTTGACGTGGAAGATCGGCGCCTCGATCATCTTCGCCACATCCGACGGATAGGGCGACGATCGCGAGAAGCGCGGGTTGGTGGTGAAGCCGATCTGGTTGTTGATGATGACGTGCAGCGTGCCGGCGACGCGGTGGCCGCGCAGGCCCGATAGGCCGAGGATTTCGGCGATCACGCCCTGGCCGGCAAACGCCGCATCGCCGTGCAGCAGAAGCGGCATCACCTTGGCGCGCTCTTCCTGCGGCACGATCTCGCCGCGGGCGCGGCCGAACAGCTGGTCCTGCTTGGCGCGGGCCTTGCCCATCACCACGGGATCGACGATCTCGAGGTGCGAGGGGTTGGCGGTCAAGGACAGGTGTACCTTGTTGCCGTCGAACTCGCGGTCCGACGAGGCGCCGAGATGGTACTTCACGTCGCCCGAGCCTTCGACGTCGTCGGGCGCGTAGGAGCCGCCCTTGAACTCGTGGAATACGGCGCGGTGGGGCTTGGCCATCACGTTGGTCAAGACGTTGAGGCGGCCGCGGTGCGCCATGCCGAGCACGACCTCGTTGAGGCCGAGCGCGCCGCCGCGCTTGATGATCTGCTCGAGCGCCGGGATCAGCGACTCGCCGCCGTCGAGGCCGAAGCGCTTGGTGCCCTTGTACTTGACGTCGATGAACTGCTCGAAGCCCTCGGCCTCGATCAGCTTGGACAGGATCGCCTTCTTGCCCTCGGCGGTGAAGGCGATGGCCTTGTCCGGACCCTCGATGCGGGCCTGGATCCACGCCTTCTCCTCGGGATCGGAGATATGCATGAACTCGACGCCGAGCGTCGAGCAGTAGGTGCGCTTCAGAATCTCGAGCATCTCGCGGATCGTCGCGTATTCGAGGCCGAGCACATGGTCGATGAAGATCGGACGGTCGTAGTCGGCGGCGGTGAAGCCGTAGGCCTCGGGCGACAGCTCGTTGTAGTCCTCGAGCGGCTTGGCGATGCCGAGCGGATCGAGATTGGCGTGCAGGTGGCCGCGCATGCGGTAGGCGCGGATCATCATGATGGCGCGCACGGAATCGCGCGTCGCCTGGAGCACGTCGATCGGCGACGGCTTGACGCCCTCGGCGGCGGCCTTGTCCCTGACCTTCTTTTCGATCGCCTTCTCGACCAGGCCCCAGTTGCCGTCCAGCGCCGAGACCAGTTCGCCATTGGCCTGCAGCGGCCAGCTCGGCCGCGACCAGGATGCGCCCTTGGCGTTCTTGCGGATGTCGCCGGCGTCGTCCTTCAGGGCGCCGAAGAAATCGCGCCATTCAGCGTCGACCGATTCAGGGTCGTCGAGATAGGCGGCGTGCAGCGCCTCGATATAGTCGGCGTTGCCGCCATAGAGGAACGAGGTGAGGGAAAATTGGTCGTTGGCCTGATCTGATCGTGCCATCTTTGTCCTGCGGAGCCTCTGGCTCCGTCTCCTTTTTGAAAGGGAGTAGGGGAGTAAGGCAGTAGGGTAAAAGGTTCGATCACCTGCTGCCCTATTGCCCTACTCCCCTATTGCCTTAGCCCTTGATCGCCTCGACCAGCGTGGTGCCGAGACGTGCCGGCGACGGCGACACGCGGATGCCCGCTGCCTCCATGGCCGCGATCTTGTCTTCCGCACCGCCCTTGCCGCCCGAGATCACGGCGCCGGCGTGGCCCATGGTGCGGCCTTCCGGTGCGGTGCGTCCGGCGATGAAGCCGGCCATCGGCTTCTTACGGCCGCGCTTGGCCTCGTCGATGAGGAACTGCGCGGCGTCCTCTTCGGCCGAGCCGCCGATTTCGCCGATCATGATGATCGACTTGGTCTCTTCGTCGGCCAGGAACATCTCGAGCATGTCGATGAATTCCGTGCCCTTGACCGGGTCGCCGCCGATGCCGACGGCCGTGGTCTGGCCAAGGCCGGCATTGGTGGTCTGGAACACCGCCTCATAGGTAAGCGTTCCCGAGCGCGAGACAACGCCGACCGAACCCTTGCGGAAGATGTTGCCCGGCATGATGCCGATCTTGCACTGGTCGGGCGTCACGATGCCCGGGCAGTTCGGGCCGATCAGGCGCGACGACGAGCGGTCGAGGCGCGCCTTGACCTTGATCATGTCGGTGACCGGGATGCCCTCGGTGATGCAGACGATCAGCGGGATCTCGGCTTCGATCGCCTCGAGGATCGCCTCGGCTGCACCTGCCGGCGGGACATAGACCACGGACGCGTTGGCGCCGGTCTTTTCCTTGCCTTCGGCGACCGATGCGAAGATCGGCAGGGTCTCGCCCTTGGCGCCGGTCCAGTTTTCGCCGCCCTTCTTGGGGTGGATGCCGCCGACCATCTTGGTGCCGTGATAGGCCAGCGCCTGTTCGGTGTGGAACGTGCCGGTCTTGCCGGTCAGGCCCTGCACCAGGATCTTGGTGTTCTTGTCGATGAGAATGGACATTGATTAGTTCCCCTTCACCGCAGCGACGATCTTCTTCGCCGCGTCGTCGAGGTCGTCGGCCGAGGTGACGTTCAGCCCGCTCTCGTTGATGATCTTCTTGCCGAGTTCGGCATTGGTGCCTTCGAGGCGCACGACCAGCGGAACCTTGAGGCCCACTTCCTTGACCGCCGCAATCACGCCCTCGGCGATGACATCGCACTTCATGATGCCGCCGAAGATGTTGATCAGGATGCCTTCGACCGCGGGGTCCGCGGTGATGATCTTGAACGCCGCCGTCACCTTCTCCTTCGAAGCGCCGCCCCCGACGTCGAGGAAGTTGGCGGGCTCGGCGCCGTAGAGCTTGATGATGTCCATGGTGGCCATCGCCAGGCCGGCGCCGTTGACCATGCAGCCGATGTTGCCGTCGAGGGCCACATAGGCGAGGTCATACTTCGACGCCTCGATTTCCTTGGCGTCTTCCTCGGTCGTGTCGCGCAGCTCGACCACGTCGGCATGGCGGAACAGCGCGTTGTTGTCGAACGAGATCTTGGCGTCGAGAACGCGCAGGCGGCCGTTGGTCATGACGATCAGCGGGTTGACCTCGAGCAGGCTCATGTCCTTCTCGACGAACGCCTTGTAGAGGATCGGGAACAGCGTCTCGCCGTCCTTGGCAGCCTCGCCCGACAGCTTCAGCGCATCGTTGAGCTTGGCGACGTCGGCAGCGGTCACGCCGGCTTCCGGGTCGATCGCAACCGTGATGATCTTCTCCGGCGTGTCGTGGGCGACCGCCTCGATGTCCATGCCGCCTTCGGTCGAGACGACGAAGGCGATGCGGCCGACCGAACGGTCGACCAGGATCGACAGGTACAGCTCGCGGTCGATGTCGGCGCCATCCTCGATGTAGAGGCGGTTGACCTGCTTGCCGGCGGGGCCGGTCTGCTTGGTCACCAGCGTGTTGCCCAGCATCTCCCTGGAGAAGGCGACGACCTCTTCGATCGACTTGGCGAGGCGGACGCCGCCCTTGGCCTCAGTGGGCAGTTCCTTGAACTTGCCCTTGCCGCGGCCGCCGGCGTGGATCTGGCTCTTCACCACGTAGAGCGGGCCGGGCAGCGCCTTGGCGGCGGCCTCCGCTTCCTCGACCTTGAAGACCGGCACGCCGTCGGCGACGGGCGCACCATAACCCTTGAGCAGCTGCTTGCCCTGATATTCGTGGATGTTCATCGAAAACCCCTTACTTCTTGCCGAGGTTCGGCGCGATCGCCACGCAGGCGTCGCAGAGGCCCTTCACGGCCTCGACCGACTTCTCGAACATCTTCTGCTCGGCCTTGTTGAAATCGAGCTCGATGACGCGCTCGACGCCACCGGCGCCGATCACCACCGGCACGCCGACATACATGTCCTTGATGCCATACTGGCCCGACAGGTGCGTGGCGCAGGGCAGCACGCGCTTCTTGTCCTTGAGGTAGGATTCGGCCATGGCGATCGCCGACGAGGCCGGCGCGTAGTAGGCCGAGCCGGTCTTGAGCAGGCCGACGATCTCGCCACCGCCCTTGCGGGTGCGCTCGACGATGGCGTCGAGCTTCTCCTGGCTGGTCCAGCCCATCTTGACGAGATCCGGCAGCGGAATGCCGGCGACGGTCGAGTAGCGCACCAGCGGCACCATGTCGTCACCGTGGCCGCCGAGCGTCATGGCGCTGACGTCCTCGACCGAGACCTTGAACTCCTCGGACAGGAAATAGCGGAAGCGGGCCGAGTCGAGCACGCCGGCCATGCCGACGACATGGCTCTTGGGCAGGCCCGAGAACTTCTGCAGCGCCCACACCATGGCGTCGAGCGGGTTGGTGATGCAGATGACGAAGGCCTTCGGCGCGTATTTCTTGATGCCGGCGCCGACCTGTTCCATGACCTTGAGGTTGATGCCGAGCAGGTCGTCGCGGCTCATGCCCGGCTTGCGCGGCACGCCGGCGGTGACGATGCAGACATCGGCGCCCTCGATGCCGGCATAATCGTTGACGCCGGTGTAGCGCGAGTCGAAGCCGTCGACCGTCGAGGACTGGGCGATGTCCAGGCCCTTGCCCTGCGGAATGCCCTCGGCGATGTCGAACAGGACCACGTCGCCGAGGTCCTTGAGGCCGACCATGTGGGCGAGCGTGCCGCCAATCATGCCCGAGCCGATGAGGGCTATCTTGTTACGTGCCATGAAGGAATTTCCCTTTGCCTTTGACGACGCCGTGACGGCGGGGTGAAACAGGTTTGGGCGAGGAGGCCGCGGCGATGCGGCCAAAATGAGCAGCTCGCAATAGACCTGCGATCGAAAATATTCAACCGATTATTTCCTGCTCAATTTTTTCAATCGGTTAGATACTTCGGGATTTACGTAAACGTCAAAGATTTGTGACGAAAGTGCAAACGGAAGGTGAAGAAACGTCCATGTCTGCGATCTTCATACGATGGCTGGTGCGCAGCGACGCAGCCCTTATCGGCAACGTCGCGGGGGATGCCGTCGCCGTGGCAACCTGCCTCGCCGCCCGCCTTCCCTTCGTGGCGCTCGATGATGGCCAGGTTGTGGCGCAGACGGCGGACATGGCCCATCGCCGGGTAGAATGCCGACGGATCGTTATGTCGACGAGGTCGGGGGGGGCTTGGCCGGCAGCGCCGCTGCATCGCCGGCCGCCTCATTCGATCTCGACTGCTAGCAGCCGTGGCTCGGCAACGAGCGGATCCTGTCGAGACATTCGTCATATATCCACGACCCCCGCGCCAGGACGGCCGGGGGCCTACCATCGACCGTTTGGCCAAGCGGTTGGGGAGTGCCGACATGCGGTCGGCAAAACCTGCCCGGCGGGGACCGGGCACAAGAGTTCGAAACGCCCGCCTAAGCGAGTTCGGCGATCGTCTTCTTCGCCCGCTGGATCGAGGCCGGGCTCATCGACAGTTCGGTCAGGCCCATGCGCAGGAACTCGGGGATGAGGTCGGGCCGCCCGGCCGCCTCGCCGCACATGCCGACCATGATGCCGGCCGCCACCCCCGCCCGCGCGGTCATCTCGATCGCCGACATCACCGCGACATTGGTGACGTCGTTGAGCCTGGCGACCGTCGGGTTCAGCCTGTCGGCCGCCATGATGTACTGGGTGAGGTCGTTGGTGCCGATGGAGAAGAAGGCGACTTCCTTCGCCAGTGCAGGTGCGATCAGCACCGCCGCCGGCGTCTCGATCATGACGCCGAGCTGGAACGCGCCGAAGGCAATTTTCTCGGCCGTGAGTTCGGCCTTGCAGGTGTCGATCAAGGCGCGCGCGGCGCGCACTTCACCGATGTCGGAGACCATCGGCAGCATTACCTTGACGTTGCCGTGGACGGCGGCGCGCAACAGCGCCCGGAGCTGCGGCTTGAAGATGTCGGGCCGGTCGAGGCACATGCGGATACCGCGCCAGCCGAGGAACGGGTTCTCCTCGTCGGGGAACTCGATGCCCGAAATCGGCTTGTCACCGCCGATGTCGAGCGTGCGCACGATGACGGGATAGGGCGCGAAGGCCTTGGCCAGCGCCGCATAGGTCTCGGCCTGCATGTCCTCCGACGGCAGGTGCATGTGGCGCATGAACAGAAGCTCGGTGCGGAACAGGCCGACGCCCATGGCGCCCGCCTCGCGGGCAGCGTCGATCTCTTCCAGCGAGCCGATATTGGCGGCGACTTCGATTACGGTTCCGTCGGTGCGCCGGGGCGTGGTGTCGCGGAACGCCTTCAGCGCCTCGCGCTCGCGCGCGGCCTCGTCGATGCGGGCGCGGAAGCCGGCGAGAACGGCGCCCTCCGGATTGGCGACGACATGGCCGCGATGGCCGTCGAGCGCAACCGCGCGGGCCCTGCCGAGTTCGTGCACCTGCGCGCCCATGCCGAGCACGGCGGGAATGCCGTGGGCGCGGGCGATGATGGCGATGTGCGAGGTCGCGCCGCCATGGCCGCAGACGATACCGCCGATGCGCTTGAGCGGCGCGCGGGCCAGGTCCCAGGCGCCGATGTCCTCGGCGACCAGGATGGCACCAGGGGGAATATCGTCGAGGCTGGCGTCGGCCTGGCCGAGCAGCGCCAGGCAGATCTGGCGGCCGACCGACTGAACGTCGTCGGCACGGGCGTTGAGATAGGGATCGTCGACCTGGCCGAACTGGGCGGCGATCCTGGTGGCGGCGCCGATGACGGCGGTCACCGCGTCGCTGCCGGTTTTGATGGACGCGGTGACCTCGTCGCGCAGCTCGTCGTCGGCGGCGATGTCGCGCAGGGCGGCGATGATGCCGCGGTCGTTGGCCGACAGCGTCTCGGAGGCGAGCGAGGCGTTCATGCGCGCCTGCACGGCCTCGACGGCGTCAGTGAAGCGGACGAGCTCCGCCTCCATCTCGCCGGTCGAGAGCGTGCGGCGCTCCGGCTTGATCTCGGGCGGGAAGTGGGCGAAGGCCGCACCCACGGCATAACCTTCCGAGGCGGCCACGCCCTTCAGTGCGCCGGCAATCTCTTCCTCGACCGCAGCCGGCCTGCCCGGCTCGACCTGGAGCGTCACGTCCGCGGCGGCTGCGGCATCCGGCTCAGCCGGGGCCTGCTCCTCGGCGAGACCGGCGAGCGGGTTCTCGAGATAGCCGATCAGCGCCTCCACGGCCTCGATCTCGTCGGCGCCCCTGGTGCGGATTGTCACCTCATCGTTTTCCTTGACGGCGAGCAGCATCAGCTTGACCGCGCTCTTGGCGCTGGCCGACTTGCCGTCCTTGACGATCTCGACCTCGCTCTCGAAGCTCTTGGCGAGCTTGACGAAGCGGGTGGCGGGCCGGGCATGCAGCCCTTCGTGCACTCTGACGATCGTCGAGCGTTCCATGGTCCGGTCTCTTGTTCGAGTTCAGTATAGCCGCGTCGGGGGCGGCAATCAGCGGCCGATGGTGATGGCGGCACCATGCTTGAGCGCGGCGACGAGCAACTCGCCGTCGATCGCCGAGGCGCAGATCTCGCCTGGCCTCTCGGCGGCGGCCGCGCCGTTGAAATTGATGACCACGTGGCCGATCTCGCGCACCTTGTTCCAGGCGCTGTCGCCCATGGCAGTGATGGTTCCGGTCAGTTCGCCTATGGCGATGGCCGAGCCGACTGCGGGAGCGGCGTCGCTTGGCCCGACCTCGGTCTTGTGCAGCACCGACACCTCGGCCAGTTCCGGCGGGGCGCCGTCTGCGAACAGGATCAGCACGCCGCCTTCGGCCAGCTCCGCCACCTCCGGTCCGATTGCCGTGATGTGAGTCTTGAGGTGAACCGACATGTCGAAGCCTTTTCTCTACGCCCGAGGCAGCGCCTGCCTGGAGTCCTTGTATTTCGCCGGCAAACGACCGACGACGAAGCATGCCAGGCGGCGGATAAGACCCGCCGCCTGGCCAGGTCTCAGAAGACGACGAGGCTGACCAGCCAAGCGATGAGCACCGACACCGGGCCCATGATCTGGCGGCTGATCAGAACCGCCGGAACGCCGATCTCGATCGTCTTGGGCTTGGCTTCGCCCAGCGCCAGCCCGACCGGCACGAAATCGCAGCCGACCTGGGTGTTGTAGGCGAAGAGCGCCGGCAAGGCCATGGCGGGCGAGATCGTGCCGTTGGCGATCTGCGGGCCGATGATCGCCACGCCGATGACCTGGGCGATGACCGCGCCCGGCCCGAGGATGGGCGACAGGAACGGCAGGCCGCAGATGGCCGAGATGATCAGCAGGCCGACGATGTTGTTGGCCAGCGGCCCCATCGGCTGGGCCAGCACGTCGCCGATGCCGGTGTAGAGGATCAGGCCGATCAGCATGGTCACGAACGCCATGAACGGCAGGACGTTGCGGACGACCTGGTCGATGGTGCGGCGGCCGGCGTTGAAGAAGATGCCGACGACACGACCCATGATGCGACCGATGCCGGCGACGAGGCCGATGAAGCCGCCCTCGCCGGAAGTCGCGGGCGGCACCTTGGCGGCGGCCGTCGCGAAGGACGCCGGGCTGGAGTTATGACCCGAGACGCCGGCCGACGTCACTGCCTCGGAACCGTCGGCCATGGCGATGTTGTCCTCCCTGACGCCTGACACGTAGATGTCCTCCGTGATGAACTGGGCAAGCGGACCCGCCTGCCCCACCGGGGTAAGATTGACCGTAGGGATGCGCTTGCGCGGATAAACGCCGCAGCGGGCGGTGCCGCCGCAATCGACCACCACGACCGCCATTTCGCCTTCGACGGGCGGCGACTTGAAGCCGTCGACGGCTTCGGCGCCGGTCATCTCTGCGATGCGGGCCGCCACCGGGTGGATGCCGCCGCCGGTGACCGAGACCACCTTGTTGCGCTGCGAGGTCGGCTGCACGACCAGGGGACCGCCCCAGCCGCTCTTGCCGCGGGAGATTTTGACTGCCTTGTAGGAATTGGCCATGTCTTCCTCCCCGCCTTACAGCTCGACGCCTTGGCGGCGTGCCATGATGGCGGTGATGCGCTCGGTCAGCATGCCCTTGAGCAGGATGACGACGAGGCCGACGATGGCGTACCAGATGGCCACCTGGATGTGGTAGCCGCCGGGAACCGCGCCCTTCTTCTCGAGCTCGAGCAGAGCCACGAGGATGCCGCCCCAGACGAAATATTCGCCGGGGTTGATGTGCGGGAACAGGCCGAGCGGCGGGTGCACGTAGGACACGGCCGCGTCATAGAAGGCCGGCTTGTGCTTTTCTTCCAGGAACGAGCCGAAGGTGTAGGCCATCGGATTGGTCAGGAAGAACACCGAGATCAGTGGCAGCACGGTGTAGCGGGTGAGCGCGATGCGTCCGGCGCCGCGGGCGATGCCGTGCACCCTCTCCTCGCCGACGAGTTCGGTCAGCGCGTAGAAGGCGGTCATCAGCACCACCAGCGTCGGGATGATGCCGGTGACGAAGCCGGCGAAGACCTCGCCGCCCTTCTGGAAGATGCCGATGAAGTATTTGCCGATGCTGGTGAGCCAGCCGAGCTGCTCCTCCTGGGCAACGGTGTTGAGCTTTTCCTTGAACTGCTCGACGGTGATGTCGCTGCTCGCCTGGGCGAGTACGACCAGATCGTTCGCCGCTCCCTTGACGGCCAGCTTGCCGTGAATTGCAGCATCCGTTGCCATCGAACCCGCCACATGCAGGTTCTGCACGGCCATGTCGGCATGCTGCGCCAACATAGTCAGGACTGACATTTCTCCTCCTTGATATCCTCGCCCCGACGAGACTTCCGCCCCGCAGGTTGCCTCCCTAAGTACGCACTGGCTCGAGGCCCGACAGGCCGGGCCCCTTCGGCTCGAGCCGTGCACGGTCGATCTGCTCGACCGTCTTCCTCACGGCTTCCGCCACACCGGCTTCCCCCTCTCCCAGGACCGCGGGATTGGACCGGAGCTGATCGAGGGTCATGCCCTCGAGATTTTCGTGCCGGCGGAACTTGGCGAAGACCGAGCGGCCGGTCATCGTCAGCAGTCGCCGGACCACCAGGTCGGGCGTGACCACCGCCAGCGCGATCGTGCCCTTGCCGAAACGGCCGCGGCAGTTGCCGGCGCCGACATAGCCGTCCTGGTATTTCTCGGTGATGCCCTTGAAGACGTCGGAATAATGCCGCATCTGCAGCCAGACGCCGAGCGACTGCAGCGCCCAGACGAGCGCCAAAAGCAGCAATCCCCATTGCCAGATCGCCATAGGGCCCTTCCTCCCGAAGCCTCCAGAGCGCGGCCGGAAGCCCGGCCACTCACATATCGATCAGAGAACATTTGTCTTTATAAATGTCAATATGTATAAGTTGAAACGACCCGGAAGCGGGATGCAGTCCACCACAGCGTTTGGCATATCGCCCTGCGGTGTTATCTTCCGACGGTCAGGAGCGCAGCGACGATGGATCTTTTCTTCAAGAACGAAATGGCTCTCGTTCCCGACCTCGGCCACCGGCTGAGACAGCTGCGGTGGTTCCGCGCAACCTTCCGCAACAGCGCCCGCGCCGTGAGCGCGCGCTACGGCATCCGCTTCGAGATCGACGAGAAGAAGCTCACCCGCATCTTCCTCGACTGGGTGGAGATCGTAAACGCGCAGAAATCCTATGCGCGGCTGGACCGGGCCGACTTCATCGTCTTTGCCGCCGGCCTGGCGCTCAAGGAACTGATCAGGCAGTCGCCGGTGCGTGCGGCAGGCACGGCCCCAGCCAAGGCCAGCGAGGAAGCGCCCGAGATCGTGCGCTTCTGGCCGGAGGGGTTCGTCTATACCAACTACTGCGTCTGTGCGATCGCGGCCGTGTTCGAGCAGGAATTCGGCCAGGCCCCTGCCCTCGACGCCTGCGCCGACGACCTCAGGACCTGGTGGTCCTACAAGGAGAACACCTCGGAGATGCCAAGCTACGCGGTCGCCTATCTCGACCGCTTCCTCGGCGCCGAGCCCAATTGGCTGGCGCCCGACCTGCCTGAAGAGCGCAACGCCATGCAGCGCGCACTTCAGGCCTCGCCGCGCCCGCAGGCCATCGGACAAGGCTAGATTCTCAACCACCCACCGCGGCGGCAACGCAGCATGACCGCTGCGGCCGCGCTTTGACCAATGGCGGCCCCAGTGCCGCAGACGTTTCCTGGAGACTGACTTGCCCAACAACAGCCTGGTGATTTTCGATTGCGACGGCGTGCTGGTCGACAGCGAGCCGCTGGCAGCGCTCGCCTATGTGCGCGCCTATGCCAGGAACGGGCTCGCGATCGAGGCTGAGGTGATCTCGCATTGCGTCGGCATGAAGCAGGCCGACATCATCGCCAAGATCCACCAGCTCACCGGCCAGCTGCTGCCAGACCACGCCACCGGCGACATCTGGGGCGAAACCAAGGCGCTGTTCACCGAACAGTTGGCCTCGACGCTCGACATTGCGGGCTTCCTGTCCGGGCTCGAAGTCGCCCGCTGCGTGGCGTCATCCTCGTCGGTCGAGCGCATCAACCACAGCCTCGAGGTGACCGGGCTGGCACATTATTTCGGCCCGTCGATCTTCAGCTCGTCGATGGTCAAGAACGGCAAACCGGCGCCGGACATCTTCCTCCACGCCGCCGAAAAGATGGGCTTCGCGCCCGAGCGCTCGGTGGTCATCGAGGACTCGCGCTACGGCGTCCAAGGCGCCGTTGCAGCCGGCATGACGGCCATCGGCTACATCGGCGGCGGCCACACCCATGACGGCCACGGCCCGGAACTCCTGGACGCCGGTGCTGCGGTGGTTTGCGGTAGCTGGGACGAGGTCGCCGCTGAACTGCGCGAGCGCGGGTTTATCTGAGACGGATTTGCGTCAGGGGCAGTTGGCGGTTTGATAGATGATTGGCCGACGTTCGCGCCGCCCCTCACCTGCCTGCCGGCATCCTCTCCCCGTAAAGGGACAGGGAGAGGAGCGCTGCTTCAGCGTTGCGCCCTTCCCTGCCGCCGCAATGGCGGCGTTGTTCCTGTCGGATACGGTAGCTGTTACCGCCGATACGGGTGAAGGACAAAGCGGTTGCGCCCACGTCCCCCTCTCCCCGCGTGCGGGGAGAGGGCAAGGGTGAGGGGCACATTTATCGGCTGGCCCGGCGGCGCTTACGCCCGCGCCATCTCCAGCAGGATCTTCAGCACCTGCTCGCGGCGCTCGACCTGCGGCATGTGGCCGGTAGCCGGGAACACGTGCAATGCCACCTCGCCGGGAAGGCCCAGCGACTGGCTGGCCGGGATGATCCGATCGTTGGCGCCAACGATGACGCGCACCGGAACACGCAGGGCGGCGATGAGCCCCCTAATATCGAAGGTCTGGGTGCCGTCGGCGAAGAACCGGTCGGCGATCTCGCCCTGTGCTGTGCGCAGCTCGGCATCGGCTGCCTGCGCCAGCGTGGCGTTGACGAAGGGTTTCGACAGCACCTGCTCGTCGGCGACCAGTTGCCTGAGCCATGGCATCAGGCTCGCCTCGCTTTTCGCCCGCACGAAGCCCTGCAGGAAGGCGCCGTTGATCTCGGGGCCGAGGCCTGCCGGCGCGATCAGCGCCAGGGCACGCACGTCGGCATGGCCGCGCGCGGCGACAGTTGCCGAGACAGCACCGCCGAACGAGTGGCCGACCAGCAGCGCCGGCCCGACATCGAGCGCGGCAAGCGTCGCCTCGACATCGGCCGCAATGGCGTCGAGATCAATAGGCGTCTGGCGCGGAGATCCACCATGTCCGGGCAAGTCGAGCGCCAGCAGCGGCGCGTCGACGGGTCCGGCTGCCAGCATCGGCCGCCAGCTGTTCAAATCGGCGCCGAAGCCGTGGATCAGAACGATCGGACGCCCTTCGCCCTGTCGCAGCCAGGCGAAGTTCAGCGGTGCCGCTCCAGCAGCCCGCTGGGGCGCCGGTCGCGGCTGGGAGGATGCCGGCGACCTGGAAACGATGGGGGCTGGCTTGGCCGTTGCGGGGGCTTCTGCCGGAATTGCCGCCTCGACGTCCTTGCGCATGACACGGCCACGAGGGCCGGAGCCTGCGATGGCGTCGAGCGCGAGCCCGGCTTCCGCGGCGAGACGACGGGCCAGCGGCGTGGCGCGCGTGCCGTTGGACGGCGCATTGATGGACGGTGCTGCGGCAACCGGCTTTGCCGTCACGGTTTCAGCGGCGGCCGGTTCAACGGCGATGGCTGCGGCCTTCGCAGGCTTCGCCGCCGGTTCATTAGCCGGCTTGGAAACCTCACCCTCGGAATAGATCCAGGCGACGGCTTCGCCGACCGGAATGTCGATGCCTTCCTTGCCGGAGATGTTGCGAATGGTGCCCGTGGCCGGGGCGTCGATCTCCATCGCCGCCTTGTCGGTCTCGATCTCGAACAGCAGGTCGCCTTTCTTGACCACGGCACCCTCGCCGACGAACCAGCGCGAGATGCGCCCGGTCGCCATGTCCATGTCGACCTTGGGCAGGATGACTTCGACCGGCATGGCCTAGCGGCTCCCAGCAGCGAGGCTGCGCGCGGCGGCCAGGATGTCTGGCACCTGCGGCACGGTCGCCTTTTCCAGTTCCGGGTTGTAGGGCACCGGCGTCTCGGCACCGCCGAGGCGCACGATCGGCGCGTCGAGGAAGTCGAAGGCCTCGCTCTCGGCGATCATGGCGCTGACTTCGGCGCCGACGCCGAGCGTCTTCACGCCCTCGTAGACGCAGAGCAGCCGCGACGTCTTCTTGACGCTTTCTATGACGGTCTCCTTGTCCATGGGGCGGACGGTGCGCAGATCGACGACCTCGACATCGATTCCTTCGGCCTCGAGCGTCCGGGCAGCCTCGAGCGCCTTGTGCACCATGATCGAGGTCGCGACGATGGTGAGGTCGCGGCCTTCGCGGCGGATCTCGGCCTTGCCGATCGGCACGGTATAGTAGCCCTCGGGCACCGGGCCCTTGGTCTTGTAGAGCAGCTTGTGCTCGAAGATCATCACCGGGTCGGGATCGGCCACGGCGGCGAGCAGCATGCCCTTGACGTCGTGCGGCGTCGCCGGCTGGATGACCTTCAGCCCCGGCACATGGCCGAGCCAGGCTTCGAGGCTCTGGCTGTGCTGGGCGGCAGCACCAGTGCCCGAACCGGCCGGAAAGCGCATGACCACGGGCACTGACACCGCGCCGCCGAGCATGTAGCGCATCTTGGCGGCCTGGTTGACGATCTGCTCCATGGCGAGCGTGGCGAAGTCGGAGAACTGGAACTCGAAGATAGGACGCAAGCCTGTCACCGCCGCACCGACGGCAACGCCGGCGCCGCCGAGTTCCGAGATCGGCGTGTCGATGACGCGGTCGGCGCCGAAACGCTCGACCAGGTCGCCGGTCACCTGGAAGGCGCCGCCATAGACGCCGATGTCCTCGCCCATCAGGAACACGCGCTCGTCGGTCTCCAGGGCGATCGCCATGGCTTCCTGGATCGCCTGGGCATAGCTCAGCTCGCGCACGGCCTGATCCATTTATGCGGTCTCCGTGTAGACGTAGCGCTCGAGGTTGCGGATCTCGGGCGACGGGCTCGCCTTGGCGAACTCGATGCCGTCGGCGATTTCCTTGCGCACAGCCTCGCGGATGGTCCTGATGCCGGTCATGTCGATGATGCCGAACTCCATCAGCTCGCTTTCGAAGCGGACGATGGGATCGCGGTTGGTCATCCAGTCCTCGATCTCCTCTTTGGTGCGGTAGCGGTTGCGGTCGCTCTTGGAGTGACCGCGATAGCGGTAGGTCTTGGACTCGATCAGCGTCGGACCTTCGCCGGCGCGCGCACGCCGCACCGCCTCGTGGCTGGCTTCGGCGACTTCGGACAGCACGTTGCCGTCGACGATCACGCCCGGCATCGAATAGGCAGCGGCGCGGTCGGCGACATTCGGCACCGCCGTCGAGCGGGCCATCGAAGTCGACATGCCGTAGCCGTTGTTCTCGCAGACGAAGATGACCGGCAGCTTCCACAGCGAAGCCATGTTGAGCGCCTCGTGGAAGGCGCCCTCGTTGTTGGCACCGTCGCCGAAGAAGGAGACGACGACGCGGTCCGACTTCAGGCGCTTGGCCGTCAGCGCCGCTCCCACGGCAATCGGGATGCCGCCGCCGACGATGCCGTTGGCGCCGAGATTGCCCGTCGTCACGTCGGCGATATGCATCGAGCCGCCGCGGCCGCGGCAATAGCCCGTGGTCTTGCCGAAGAACTCGGCGAACATCCTCGACACCTCCGCGCCCTTGGCGATGCAGTGGCCATGGCCGCGATGGGTCGAGGTGATCTGGTCGTCATTGGTGAGCGGCATGCAGATGCCCATGGCGCTCGCCTCCTGGCCGATGGACAGGTGCATCGTTCCGTGGATCAGGCCGCGCATGTAGGACTCTTCCGCGCCCTCTTCGAACTGGCGGATGAGATACATCTTGTGCAGCGCCTGTTTCAGCCTGTCGGCGCTGTATTCCCGGTAGATGAAAGGCAGGTTCACGCCTGCTGGCAGGTCCTTGGTCTTAGCCTGGGCCACGGTCACGCCTCCGCCCCATAGACCAGCCGGTCCTGGCGTGCCCTGAGCTCTGCGATCTTCGAGCCCGGTGCGACGGCGGCGTTGGCATAGGTGATGAGCTCGCCCTTCTTGATCGGGGCGGTGACGGTGCCGCCCTG